>DAOWHR010000256.1 GCA_030641315.1 Anaerohalosphaeraceae bacterium
AGCCATTACCATGATGATATTCGGTATTCGATCCTTAGTCGGCTGGACCAGTTGCGATGTACAGCCGCCTATCGCAGCAGCACCAAGAGTAACACCAACACACTTTAAAAACGAACGCCGATCCATCTTTTTCATTGCGCAATCCTTTATGTCTTGTCGAGAGTCTGGCCTTTGTCCTCAGGCAAGCCAACTGAAATCACCAGAGCTGTTGTTAATGTTGCCACAAAAGTAACCACAGGCGTCCACATGGCATACCAGCCCATTTGCCTGACGATTATACCCGAAGCAAAACCTGCAACCATGGCAATGGCCATAGCGATTCTATGTACCTTTAACTTCGTTACAGAAAGCAAAACTCAGACAAATATCGGACCGGCGAAAAGGCCGAGAATGAACTGAGCCATTACGAATATTGTTCCAAGATTTCCAACGATTCCAGCGATGACAGTTGATATTATCCCGACCACGACTGATGTGATCCTTCCAAACTTCAATTGCTCTTGTGGCGTGAGCGGGCCGCCGTATCTTAAGCGGAAGTCAAATGTGATCGTGGAAGCCAGGGTATTTACACCGCTTGTCATGGAGCTGATTGTCGCGGCAAGAATGGCAGCAAGCAGAAGACCGCTGGCACCGACGGGCAGGTAGGTCGAAATGAAGTACGGGAACACTTTGTCAGGTTCTGTCGGCAGGTTCGGATCGGGATTGTAGTTGAACCACGCGGCCAGGGAAAGTCCTACACAGCCCAACAGCAATACTACAAAGAACGAGCCGACAAGATTTGACAGTGTTGACTTACATGCCGATTTGGTATCCCCGTTTGCCAGGTATCTTTGCAGTGCCATCTGGTCGCTTGCCCAGTTGGCGATGTTGCCTATTGTAAACCCCAATAATACTCCCCATACTCCAAGTTCTACCTTGGGGTTCCATGAGAAATTCAGATTGAAGGCTCCTTCGGTTTTTAATGTGCCGACAATCTCGCCCATAGAAACGGGCAATTTTACCAAGATGAAAACGACGGTCATACCTATGCCTAACGCGATGACTACGAACTGCATGGCGTCTGTTATGATGACACCTCTGATACCGCCGATCGCGGTGTATATGGTGCTTCCGACCCCAATCATGATAATAATCGGCCAGGTCCATTTTTCGCTTAGTCCGGTCGCAGCAATTATCGCAAGTGTTGGAGCGTATATTAAAATTGCCATCCAGCCAATCCTCTGGCCCGTATAGAGGACGGCGTTTAGGGTTCTTACATTTGGACCGAATTTGCGTTCGATGACATCGTAAGGATGCTTTACGCCAAGGCTGAGGAAATGGGGCAGGAACCAGTATCTAAGAACCACCCAGCCTATCGGAAACGAGACCAGAATGAGCATAACCGGAATACCGGTTTTGAAAACTGTTGCCGGGTACATAATAAAGCTGATACCGCTAAACAGTGTCGCAGCGATGCTGAAGCCAACGATGATGGTTTGAAAATGCGACTTCATCCCTCCGCCAGCGGTGAAGAAGTCTTCTGCGTTTTCCTGCTTTCCTCTGTATGCAATGCCTATGCCCAGAGTAGCTGCAAGGTATACAATGATGATGGTAATGTCAATCGGACTCATTTTGTAAATTCTCCCGTGTTATTATACGGTGGTTAGTCGTTTAATTTCAATCTCTGTACAAGCGGTGTTCTGATGCCGGGTCTAATTTCGCCTGAGGGGACTACAATGCTGCCGTCGAAGATCGTCGCCTGCGTTGTTACGACTCCGAGCGGCATTTTACCTGCATGTGAATACGTATCACTCTCTGTGTCATAAATAATAATATCCGTCAAAAACAGCGGTCTTTGATTGACAGGCTTGTAGACATGAATGCCTGACGACCCGCTGATAAGAACTATGTTCGAATCGCCGGTACTTACGGCCTGGCTTGCGGCGAGAGGTTTGGGCAGGTCGGACATTTTGTCCCAAGTGTTTGATGTTGGATCAAAACGATACACGTCCCTTAGATACTGACGATGGATCTGGTTGTGTGAGTCTGTGGTGGCGTATTCACCACCGAAAAGATACATGTATTCCTTGCCATCTGCCTTTTGAGTTACTGCCAGACTTTTGTTTATTGGGGTACCGGGCCAAGGCTCAAGTGAGACCCACTTTCGCTCTGGTGCCGGTTTGCTCAGATCTAGCGCCCAGAAATCCTTTGTCGCTGTTCTCGGGTCCGTGGTTGATTGGCCAGCAACGATATAGATCGTCGAACCGATCTCCGAACCAGTGCAGAATGCTGTTGGTCTTGGCAATGAGGGCAGTTTTGTAATACTTATACCCTTGTTAACGGGGCTCCATCTGAGCAGTGAGACATCGTCATAACATTTATCGGCATCACAGCCGCCTGCCAATACAACGCCATGTTCCGTTTCCATGGTTACTCCATAAGCAAGCGGTTTAGGCAACTTGTTTTGAGTGTACCATTTTCTTGTGCCTTTTTCGAGGACGTATATGTCGGAGTGCCAAACTTTTTCACCGCCCTGCCATGGAGGTCCGAATGGGAAATTGGCACCGCCTGCAACGATTAGAGCGTCATTGTGAACACCCACAAATGGGCCAGCAACACCTATCGTATTGGGTAGCTTAGGCAGCCGGTCCCATGTATATGTTTTCTCGTCAATTACTGTTGTTGCCGTTCTCTGCAATGAACAAGAGGACAGAAACAACATTGCCGACAAAGCGATCAACAAAACTATTTTAGATATTTTCATTATCGAACCTTATCCATAAATTTCATGAAACTTCTTCCCAAATTACCTTGCCCAGTCGAAGAAACCCATCGCTTCGAGATCACGTTTCATCGCTTCGGCCTCATTTTTATCCAGAGATCGCAGTGGCATTCTGTTCGGACCGCAGTCAATACCGAGCAGCTTCATGATCGCTTTAAAGGCTGGCTGTCCCTTGTATCCGAAGAGCATTTTTATGAGCCTTACTGACAGAAGCTGAAGCTCCTGTGCCAGCTTCATGTCGCCTTTATTGTAAGCGTCGATGATCCTGTTGTAGAGAGGAGCGGCAAAGTTGAATGTGCTTCCTACCGCACCGGGGGCGCCGGTAGCGAGACCTGCCAGCAGCATTTCATCGCAGCCGAAAAGCAAACTGTACTTACCATTATCGTAGTGGAGGCAATCCTGAAACTCAAAAAGAGTTATGTTGCTGTACTTTATGCCAGCTAAGGTCGGTATCTTTTCAGATCCCTGTTTAAGGAATTCGATCATATCAAAATTACCGCCTGTAAGACCTGGGACATGGTAATAATAAAAAGGCGTATCGGGTGCCGCTGAAGCTATTATTGCCATGCAGTCAACAAGATCATCGACCGTTGTACATTTGAAATACATCGGTGGTATCGCCGCGATCGCGTCAGCTTCGATAGACTGGGCATGCGCAGCAAGTCCTCGCGCTTCTGTAAGGCTGTTGTGTCCGACCTGTATTATGGATGGCAGTTTGCCTTTGGCAGTGTCGATATGCGCCTTTGCAGTTGCCTTTCGTTCATCGGTTGACAGCAGAGGCCCTTCGCCTGTCGAACCGCAGACATACATGCCCTTGATCCCGTCGGCTATGAGGTGATCGACCATAGGAGCGACCATGTCAAGGTTAAGCGAACCGTCCGGTTTCATGGGTGTAAACGTTGCCGCTATCAGTCCAGTGTAAGTGGTATTCATCGTAAAAATTTTCCTTTCATGCAGTTATTATTTTATCATGCATTTGTATTTCAATTTTAATATTTTATGCCTTTTCTATGGGCTACTATTTAACGTACCCAATAAATGGTGACGCTGGTAATTTATCTTTATTCATAAGATCACAGTAAGGATTGGGCGCCCAGGCGTAACGCACCGCAACCGGAGAAGCTACATGGGAGGATGACAAAACGATATTTTTGCCAACGATCGAAGCCAGAGCTGTGTGAAATTTACCATCCTTGCCTGCAATTTCAAAACCTTTTATATCATTTCCGCCGTTTATTGCAAGGGGAGAATCACAATGTGCGAATTTAACTATCAGCTTGTCGCCGTGTCCGGAGACTGATTCGTATCTCGGGTTTGAATAGACAATATTCGACCGGAGAGCAAGAACTATCAGTATTAATAAAATGTATCTGGCAATCAGTTTCACTTATACACCTCTTACTTCAGCGATTCGCTTAGTTTTTCAAATTCTTTGTAACATAGATAGAGAGCACGCGGGATGTGGAAACATCCTTTCCATTTGCCGCCCTTCATGTCGAGCAGTACGTCGCCCTGCCGGTCGAGATAGCCGTACCATTCGTCGTGTTTTGAGTCTGCGAATTTTTCCCATGTATATTTATGGAGTTTTTCGTACCATTGCAGACAGTCATCACGGCGGGTTAGCGAGTATGCTTTTGAAAGTGCGACGAGAGATTCGACATGTACCCACCAGAGCTTCTGGTCCCACTCCAGCTGGAGAGGAGGCTTGTCCTGGATGTCGAGGAAGTAGAATATGCCATCGTATACTTTATCCCAGCCGAACTCGAGTGTGCTTATGATGACGTCAGCGGTTCTTTGGATCAGGGCAGTATCGGAGCGTCTCTGTGCGATGTCCATCAGGAACCACATCGACTCGATCGCGTGGCCGGGATTCATTAGACGGCCATCGAAACAATCGGGATGCGAGCCGTCAGGCGAAATATGTTCGTAGATCAGATTCAGTTCGTCGTCAAGAAATTCATCCATAACTTCTGAAACGCAAAGGTCGAGGGTTTCTTCGAGGACATCGGTGTCCAGTATGTCAGCCATTTCCAGTGTCAGGTTAGCGATGATCATGGGCATTGCCATCATCTTGAGCGGTCTGGATCCGGGGTAGGCCTTGGAGTATTTGCCTTTGGGATCATCTTTGCGTTTGAGTATGTTGTGATATGTTTTCATCGCGATATCGCGTGCCTGTTCGTCGCCTGCGGCAACACTGTACTGGGCAAATGCCATCGCAGCAAAACAATCGCTGAAGAGGTAGTATGGCTGAATGAGGGGTTGGCCGGTACGGTCGAGAACGAAGTACCAGTTGCCGTCATCGTCCATGCCGTTTTCGGCGAGGAAGTCGGCTCCGTGCTTTGCGATATTTATCCAGTTTTCGTTCTTTTCGTGGCGGTTGTAGAGCATTGAAAATACCCACATCTGACGACACTGAAGCCACATGAATTTATCAGTATCGTAAACGTTTCCCTTGCGGTCCAGGCAACTTAAATAGCCGCCGTGCTCGGTGTCGATAGAGTTGTTCTCCCAAAAGGGGATGACCCTTTCAAACAATTCATCTCGATACAGTTCAGCTAGAGCCGAGGCCTTTTGTCGATCCATCTTTGGTTCCATTCTGGTTAGTCCTGTAGGATTTCATTAATGTTGAATTTTTCAAAAATGAGCAAAGCGGTGTTGCCGCCTTCGTATAGGATGCCAACAGTGTTTTCGTCAATCTTTGTCATACATGAGTAGCCCGCACAGCCCGGTTCGTGGATTAGCTTTTGGTGCTTTTCGGGCCAAGTGTTTCCCTGGTCCGTGCTTGCTTTTATTGTTATGTGTGTTCTTCCGCGTTTTGTGTTGGGATTTGAGAATAGAAGAATGTCGCGGTTGTCGCCGTCTTTGGTGGAGGCAAACTTGATGAGGCTTGCCATGCATACCGGTTCGGGCAGTGCCGAGCGGGTAGTCTGGTGGGCTGTCCATGTTTTGCCCATATCCTTTGTGGTGTATACAGAACGGAAACCGCCGCGGTTGTCACGCATGTTGAGCATTAGTGAACCGTCGTTTAATTCTACTACCTGGGCCTCGGTGGTGTTGGACTTTGCACCGGTGCCGATCGTCCATGTATCGCCCTTGTCTGTGCTGTATATGCCCGTTGAGTGGGGCATGTTTTCGTGGTCCTTGAACTGTGCGGGGAAGACGATTGTACCGTTCCTCAGTGTGATACCTGCACCCGGGCCCTGGAGGAGGTAGTACCATTTTGGGTCCTTGATCTGGGGAGTGATGTTGATCGGTTTGGACCATGTTTTGCCATCGTCTGTGGATTTTACGAGCATGAACTGGCCTGTTTCGTCTGGTGTCATGCCTGGACGTGAGCCGTGCCATCCGCGGTTGCCGTGACTCCAGACTGCTGCGACCCATATCGTGTTTGTTGTTTTGTCGACCATTACGGTTGGATCGCCTATTCCGTTGGTATTGTGAGGTTCACCCATGTCCATGATGACCTTCATTGGTTCGAAGGTCTGGCCCTTGTCGGTTGAGCGGGACATTCCGACATCGATGTGGCCGGGGAGGTCACCCATGCCGTTGTAGCGGATGTCGTATACGGCGATGATTGTGCCTTTGTTTGTTGTTGCAAGGCCGGGGATTCGGTAGCCCCTGGAGCCGTCGTCGCCTGAGTCACGGAGAGCAATCGCGATGCGTTTTTTGATGGGCGGTGAGGCAGGTGATGGTTTTGTTTTTTTGTCGGCAACGGTTACGCTGGTGCAGGAGGCGTCAACCTTTCTGAGAAGGTCGGCGGAGGGTTTTAGATCGTAGGCAACCCAGAAATAATTGTCGCCATTTTGCAGCTTAGCGGTGTCCGTGAAAGTAAGGTTACCTGTTGGTGATTTTGATGAGCCGAACTGTGTGTTTGTTGAGAATGCATTTCGGGTGCCGGTGTAGTAAAGTTTTACTTTGTCGATGTCAGATGTTTTATCTGTACCTTTAGTTGATACCGAGATGGATGAGACATCAATCGGTTCGAGATCGCCGTCTGCGGTTACTTTGATCTGGAGTATCGGTGTTGTTTTGCCAATCATTGCGGGAGCTACTTTTTGAACAGTTGTTACGGATTTAAGGGTCATCGGGGAGGGCTTTGTCAGTGTAATGTCATCGATGAGGAGGCCCGAGTTTTCAGGTGCTGAGGCGATGAAGCGTAACTTTTTAATTGATTTGTCGATTGGGCCTACGGTTACCTGGGAGAGGAAGGAGCGACCTGTTTTGATTTTTTGATCGCCGTTGTATATTTCGGACCATTTTCCGTTTGCGAATGCTTCGATGCGGAACTTGAACGGTGATCTGCTGGTCCATCGTTCTGCCCAGAATGTGAGGTAGTTGCCTGACTTCGTCAATGGTGAGTTTAAAGCAAGTTCAGCAATGTTATCAGTGCCGCCGAGTATCCTGAGGCAGTTTTTGCCAGTTTTGTAATGGCTGTCTATGGTCGCGTTGTTTGCAGGGGCGGACCATGTGCCGTAGTCGGCTTTGAGTTGGGTCAGGGGGCCTTGCTTGAATTCTTCGAATGATGTCTGAAGAACTTTCGATGAGGCGTTTGAACAACCGCAAATCATGAGAAAACATACGGCAAGTAGAGTCAGTGTTTTGTACATTGTTAATCCTTCTAATGGTTTCATATTAATCTTATTTCTTGAAATAGTCCAGATACTGCCATCTGAATTTTTTATCTTTTCTGTAATTGTATGTTTTCATCCTGTCGTGCTCTTCGGTCAGCAGTTTTAGCTTATCGGGATCGGCGAGCGGATCGTTTGTGTCTTTCTGCCATTGTTTGAAAGCCTTCAGCAGGTTGGTTCTGACTTTTTCATAGTTCGGATCATCGGCAAGGTTTACGAACTCGTTGGGGTCGGTCCTAAGATCGTAGAGTTCGTAGAGCGGCGGGTCGAGGTACAGATCGTATACTTTTTGTATATTTTCGGGGCTTGCCTGGATATCTTCCGGGCTTGTGCCTGCCGCGAAATGTACGTTGAAGCGGTCCATGTATGCTTTGGCGCAGAGGTTGGTCCGGTTGCGTACGGGGCTTATTATCAGCTTGTAACGCTCATCACGGATCGACTGCTGCTGGAAGTAAAGGGAAGGCGCAGAACCGTTTGTCTGTGCGACGATGTATTTTCGCCATGGTACCTTTTTGCCGTTCATCAGGGGCTGGAGGGCCTTGCCAGGCAGGTTTGGTGGAGCGTTAACGGACGCAGCCTTTAGTATGGTAGGCAGGACGTCGAGGGTTGAGGTTAGTTCTGTGGGAACGACCCCTTTTTTCATATTGTCGGGCCATGAGACGATCAGCGGAATTCTAAGGCCCGCTTCATAAACGGAAGTTTTGCCGCGTGAGAACTGTGCGCCGTGGTCGCCAAAGTAGATGATCAGTGTGTTTTCGGTTTTTCCGGATTGTTCGAGTTTTTCCAGTAACATGCCAACGCCCGTATCGAGTCTGCTCATGCAGTTGTAGTAGTCGGCCATGAATTCTCTTAACGTTTCTGAGTCCGCCCCAATCCATGGGAGTGGTTTTACATCTTTGCCGGTGAGCGGTTTTTCGGGGAGGCCGTGGTCCTGACGATGGAGCGGGAAGTGGGCATCGGGGTAGTTGATCGACAGGAAGAATGGATCATCTGAAGCGTTGAAAAATTTCGCGGCAGAGTCAGCGTACTTTTTCATGTCGCGCTGGCCCTTGCCGAAGTTTGCACTTCTGATCTCGCGGAAATCATAGGGGAATGCCGATTCGGGATTGACGTGGAGTTTGCCGATGAGGCCGGTACGGTAACCTGCCTTTTTCAGGAGGCTCGGTATGTTCGGGAAATTTTCGTACATAGCGTACTTGTGTGTTGCAAGACCGATCTGGCCGTTCTGATGCGGGTGGAGGCCGGTCAGGAAACACGCTCTTGACGGACTGCATACCGAGTATGGGACAAATGCGTTTTTAAAACGAACACCGTTTGCGGCAAGCTTATCAAGTATTGGCGTCTGAGCATACGAGTCGCCATAACAGCCAAGTTCCGGTCCGTTGTCTTCAGATACAATGAGCAAAACATTGGGGCGTTTGGGCGGCATTGCGAAGGAAGTTCCGGTGATAAGAGCCGCTGTTGTAAGCGATGCCGTTTTGAGGAAGGTTCTTCTGTTCATGGTTTTGTCTGTCATATTATCAGCTCCAATTTTTTGCCGCTTCGTACATTGCCAATATATTATCAGTCGGGATGTCATCCTGGAAGTTGTGTGTCGGGCCGAGGAAGAAGCCGCCGTTGAAGGCCATATCGTCGAGAAGTTCGTTTACTCCCCGGGCAACCTGGGCGGTTGTTCCATTGGGCAGGAGATCCTGTTCGTCCACACCGCCTGAGAAACAGAGTTTGTCGCCGAATTCTGCTTTAAGTTCGGCAGGAACCATCTCTGCTGCTTTTACCTGAATTGGGTCGAGGACATCAACGCCGGTTTCTATAAGACCGGGGATTAGTTTTCGGACAGCTCCGCAGGAGTGGTGATAATAGTATGCACCGTGCTGTTTGGCAACATCAGCCATTGCTTTGAGGCCGGGCTGGATGGAGGTTTTCCACTGGTCGGGACTCATGAGCAGATTTCTCTGAGTGCCGAAGTCATCGCCTATTCTGAAAAAGTCGATTCGACCGTTAGCGGAGCCGAGCATTTTATCAATGAATGGTATCTGGAACTTTAAAATTCGCTGGACAAGTGCCTCGAACAGTTCTGGATTCAGCACCATGTCCATAAAGGCCTTTTCATCACCCAGCAGGCTTTGGATGGGTGACTGAAGAAGGCTTGGGGAGGAGAAACTCGGTAATGTCATTATCGCGTAATCATCGTATTTTGCTACCTGAGTGGGGAGAGTTGAAAATTCGAACCATTCCATTTGAGGCCAGGTGTAATCGTCCAGTTGTACGGGATCAGTACAGTTTGCCAGAGGGTTATTCTGAATTTCCCAGTAGCCAGCTTCATCGGAGAAGTTTACATATTTGTATTCGACACCCCAGATGTCCTTGCGGATTCCAGTTGTGGTATCGTCGAGAGGAGGGCCGATGTATTCGGGGCCTACCCATCTGAAATCGATGTCCAGATATGTAAGCAGATCGTCACGGCTATTGAGGTTGAGATCCTTTAACAGTCTGGCCTCAACTTCTGGTACGTCTCTATAAAAGAGCGGTACCCTGTCGGGCCTTTCGTGGTTCAGTGCTGTTAGAACTCTTTGTCTGTGTTTCATTTTTAAATCCTTATTTTACTTCGGCGATGACGGATTCGACCAGCAGACCGTTATTATCTTCTGATTGGGCGGTTGATATAAAGTGAACGTAGCTGATGCCGTTTATGCTTGCGTTATTCAGCGGTAGTTTTGCTTTCTGGAGGCTGCCGTCGATGTAGAGGTCGCAGACATTGTTGTATTTATTTGTTAAACCGTTCCATATAAATTTAAGTTCGTGCCATTTTCCCGGTTCAATGTTAATGCCATTACCGCAACTGCCGTCAGGGGCGATATTGAGGTCGTACATTGAGAACATGTGAGTTGTTACATCTGTCGGGTTGAACCAGCGGTCGATAAGGCTAATTCGGGCGCCTTTGCTGTTGATCGGGAGCAATATTTTTGTTGTAAATTGTCCTTTTGAGCCAGCAGGAAAATTCCAGGTCGCGCCGTCGTTTTCACATTGCAGGGATGGGTCGGACGGTCTTGTTATGCGGAGAGTTTTGCTGCCAGACTTGTTTGGATGATCGATCAGTTTTGCTCCGTCTTTGCGGTTGTAAGCACAGTGGCCCCGGATACCTGCGATATATTTGAAGGTTGACCATTGTTCGAGGCCGTCGGAGAAGTCGCAGGATCGTTTCTTTTCGTAGAGCCAGTCGAGGTCGAAGATTATGATGGATCGGTGCAGTTTGTGCTGGCCGAACGAGACGAGAACCTTGTTGGGACCGATGTCGATAAATTCGTTTTGCTGTGTGCCGCGGTCGTTTTCTTTTGTTTCCGCGTAATCGGAAGCATTGCGGCGGTAGTCGAGCCAAAGCTCTCGAAACCCTGTCCATGTTTGGCCGTCGTCATCGGAAATTGCTGCATGAATAGCATCGCGGTTTGTGAAAACGTCTTCGGGCCATCCGGTCGCGCGGGACAGTTCGGGCAGAGGTGTCGTGTTGTTCCAGATAAGCAGAATCCTTCCATCATCGAGTCTGCCCAGTGTCGGCATCGTGATAGTGCCGTAAAATCGCGAAGGTGTTGGGTCGGTCCATGTTGTGCCGTAGTCGCTGGAGAACATCTCGTAATGAAAATCCTGAGCGTTGCGGATCAGTCCCCATAAACGTCCATCGTTAAGCTCTATCACTGTCGGTTCGGCTGCGTTATGGTTCCAGCGGGTGCCCTTGTGAATACCGCCTGCCCTGTGAGGGGGAGTTGTTACTTTGTTTGAGCGATACCATGTTTTGCCGCGGTCGTCGGAGTAGAGAGTGTAGCAGCCGCTGCCGTCGTGGCCCGGGACGATGAAGCGTTTGTTGTCGTTTACGAAGTAGAGTTTGCGTATGACAACTGTGCCATTGATCGCTTCAACATCCTTGGTGGTCCAGTCGCCATCTATGCCGTTTGTCGATCGTGCGGAGAAGTATTTGCCAACAGATAGAAAATTGCCGGTGAGCGGGTCCTTTCTTACGAGGTCAGTGCGGGGAAATGATTCGGGTGAATCCTTTGTCTGCCATGTAAGGCCATCGTCGGTACTAATCATATAACGAGATCCATCGCTTTGATAGAGACGGATTGAGCCGTCGTCCATCTCGATCAGGCCTACTCCTGCGTTGGAAAGCGGGCGTCCTACGAAGGTTGGTTCGTATATGTCGGCCTTTCCCAGATCAGCATGCGAAACTGAAGTACAAAGACACAAAGCTATAATTATTAAATGTATAATATTCGTTGTCATGGTGCTTAGAGGGTTCCTTCGTCTCTGATGGGTTTGCCGTCTTTCCACATTGGGGCGGCGGCCTTTACCTGTTCGTTCAGTTTGATCAGTGTGGCTTTCATTTTTTCGAATCGTTCGGGGTGCTGCTTTGACAGATCGTTGTCCTGACCGATGTCATTGCGAACATTGAACAGTTTGAAGTCGATAAGTTTGGGCTGTTTGATGAATTTCATTTTTTCGTAGTTGAATCTGCCTTTGGATTCTTCGGGCATATCCCACATGCCGCCTAATACCCAGTCATCTTCGCGGAGGACTGCTCTGGGCGGTGACCATGAACCGTAGAAATGCCAGTGGAGCGGTGTATGTCTTTTGATTTTTTTCTCAGCAAAAATCGGAGTTATATCGCTACCGTCGATTTTGCGGTCGGTTGGCTGTTTTATGCCAGCGATGCTGCAAAACGTCGGGAGGATATCTGTTCCGCATATTGGCTGGGTCATTACTGAACCTGGTTTTGTTTTGCCGGGCCATCGGATGATTCCGGGGACACGGATTCCGCCTTCGTAGAGATGTCTTTTGTAGCCTTTGAGCGGGCCTGGTGAGCCGTAGGAGTGCTTGAAGTATGTTGTGTTTGTCTGGGCCGGTCCATTGTCGGATGTGAAGTAAATGAAGGTGTCATCTGTGAGCTGCATTTCGTCGAGGGCTTTGAGGAGTTTGCCTATGGCGTTATCCAGGTTGGCTACGTTGGCGAAGTACATTGCTTCGTTTTTGTTGCGTGCAATGGGCATGTACCGGGCGACTAACTCGGGCGGAGACATAACCGGTTCGTGGGGTTCGTGGAAGCAGACGTACTGGAAGAACGGTTTGGACTTGTCGCGGATGTCGGTGAGCCAGTCGATAGCGTCCTGGGCGACAAGTTGGCAAGCGTAGCCGGTACGCTTGCCGATGTATGTACCGTTGCGAACGAAACCGTCGGGATTGAGGTGTTCGGGGCTGTACTGGGTCGAGAACCAGTAGTCGAATCCAAAGTCGTTGGGCTGGGGCTGTTCGGGACTGTTGAACTTGCCGTTGCAGTGCCATTTGCCTACATTGCATGTTGCGTAGCCCGCATCTTTTAATAGTTGGGCGATGGTGATCTCGTCAGCAGGCAGGTGGAGGAAATGGTCGGGTGGAATCCAGTCGTAAACACCTGTACGGTTTGGGGTTCTGCCGGTAAGCATTGCCGATCTTGAGGGGGAACACATTGGGGCGGCAGAATAGCAGTCGGTGAGTCGCATTGATTGTTTGGCAAAGACGTCGAGGTTTGGAGTTTTGATCTTTTTGTTACCGAAACAGCCAAGGTCGCCGTAGCCGAGGTCGTCGCAGAGGATGATCATGAAGTTTGGGCGTTTTGATTTTGCATCGGCCAAACCGGGAAGAGCGGTCGCAACTATACAAGCGCCGATTCCTTTTAAGAATGATCGTCTGTTTATGTTATTGTTCATAGTCAAATCTCGCGAATCATTGTTACGATTATTTTGTTAGCCATTCGAGATCGAAGCGTACCATCTTGATGTTTTCGTGGCCATTGGCTTCGTAGAAGAGGCCTATCTGGCCATTCGGCAAGACTGTCATGCTGGAGTAGGCGAATGCTTCGGGGACCAGGACCTTGCTGATTGGCCATGTTTTGCCTGCGTCTTTGGAGAGGTATACTGTGCCGTGTGTTCTTCCCGGGCCGGCTGGTACGGAGCAGAGGAGGACGGAACCGCATTGAGCTTTGTCGCAGGGAACAGCAATGATGTCACCGTTGCAGGAAACTGTTTTGAGGTCGGGGACATTTTTTAGCAGTGACCATGTTTTGCCGCCGTCTTTGCTGAAAGACTGGGTTCTTAGTCTTTGTTTTGAGCCGTTGGATACGAATGTTCGGCTGTTGAGGACCACGGTGCCGTCTTTGAGCTGGGCGACTTTCGATTCGCTTGCCCAGGAGATTTTGCCCTCGGTCGGGACGGTGTTTGAACGCTGCCAGGTTTTGCCGTGGTCGTCGCTGTAGAAGCAGAGGACTTTTTTGCCCTTATAGAAATCGCCGCCAGCAACGATGAGGCGCCCTTTGTTTGGGCCTGTGTGGAGTTGTATGCCTTCGCCAGAGCCGACGACCATTACTGCGCCGTTTGTTTCGACCATCTTTGTAATGTCGCGAGGTGGGGACCATGTTTTGCCCTGGTCGTCGCTGGTTACTTCCCACTGGGTACAACTGAGGTCACCCATTTCGCCTCTTACGTCTTTCGGTTTTTTGGTGTAGGGCCACGTGAAGAGATTGTATAAGACGTGGATACGGTTTGTGTCGGTATCGTATACGGCGGCGTTTGGG
>DAOWHR010000233.1 GCA_030641315.1 Anaerohalosphaeraceae bacterium
ATAGCGCTACACCCGCGTCCTGAACATCACTACAATACATGCCACCGACACCAGCCACACCAACACTGTCAGGAATCTCAAATTGACACGACCGTTCCGCATTTTATTTCTTCTATTTTCTTTCATGTACATTAAACCTCTAACAACTGTTCCTGCATAGTCAGGCTGATATTTGATATGTTAGCGACCTTTTCAAGTTCGAAAAGCATCATTTCGTTCGCTGATGAATTCTTGATCATTATCTGATAAGCGTATTCGACAACCGGATCACCGAAGTCGTGGTCCTGAGCGGATATTAGTGTGAAGTTATTGCAGAATTTCTTAAGAATAACAGGTATCGGATGATCCTTGTCAATATGGCTGGTAAGATTGAATCTAAGAAAACCGTTGTGTGGTCGATGGGTCCCGAACGCGCTTATATGGAGATAGAATATTATAGCACACATCGCGGTGGTTCCGATTATCGCGATGTCATATCGTCTGGACCCGCAAGCCATTCCCACCATAAGCACTGAGAAAATAAAAGAAATATCCCTCGTGTCCTTGATCATGTTCCTGAACCTGATAACACTAAGAGCGCCCATCAGGCCGACTGCCGTTACAAAGCTGTTCTGTATCGTTGACATTACCAGGGAAATAACAACAGTGATAATGATTAGCGACTGAACGAATGATCTCGAATATGAAAGCCCGCTGTGAGTAAAAAAGTACACCCACGCCAAAGCCTGCCCGAGTACAAATGCGAGAAGAACCGAAAGTAGTATATCAACGGGACCGGCAGGGCTTACTGAAGACGAACCGTCAAGTATTTGAAAAAGTCTGTCAAATTCCATAAATCACCATAATTACTGTATTGTTGTTTTAGGGGCGCAATAACCAAGAAGACATGCCTGTTTGACCGAAGATGCGTATTTCGACATCGCGGTCTGATAAAGACACGTCGCTTTTACCATTTCACTTAACCACGCCGGATACCTCGACGTGAATTTTATCTCGAGGATAACAAAATCGATTGGAAGCTTCTGCCAGCCCCCGCCGTTCAGGACCACTCTGGATTCTCCGGTAGTTTTACAGCCTAGCTCACGGTCGAAAGTTATTCGAACTCTGTTATCAGTATTGTCTTCAAATGCTTCGCGAAGGTAACGAACCATGATCATCGGTCTGGCTGCAAGCGCCTTGAGATACAACTGGAACTGGCGAATTGCCTCTTTATCGCTGCCGGTCAGGTCCCTCGCATAGTCCTTCCCGGAAAGGATCGGATCGATCGCTTCTTCGCTGATCCGTGCACGGCTCTTAATTATCATGTTGTTTATACGGCGTTTGACCTCCACAAATCGCGGAGAGTCAGCATCGTCACTGTAACCTCGTATTCGGAGTTTGAATCGGTTTTTTTTGCCCGTCAAAGTTTCATTGCACAGGGTAAGTCTGTCAGAGTCGAAATACAGACTGGAGATTGGGTATTGGCCGTTCCTGTGAATTTTACTATAGCGGTCCATCGGAATGTATGGCTGGATGTATCGCTTTACCGTCGCTGCCTGTGCCTCAGTGATACGGTATTTCAGTTCGTATCGACACGCAAGCATCTTGTCTGCCGTTGGTTTCCGGTGCAGAACAAGTCCCAGAGCAGTGGAGCTTTTCTTGAGCTTTACGCCCATAGCGGTAGCACTGTTTTTTTTGCCGCGCCTACTATGCAGCTTTCCCGGACTAACCTGCATCAATGCTCCTTAGCAATACTGATATTTGCGATTCGTCTCAACTGATGAGCTTCAAGCTTTTAAGAAAACCCCACAACTAATTGCAGTGTAAGGATTGCCAATAATTAAGACACCTAACAAGACCTCAGCATACCATACCATGAGAAAAAATTCAAGCATTTTCTTGCTATTAAGCCTCATTTTTTGGCTTTAGTGACGCAATATTTGCCGTTTAAACACCATTACGGTCAATTGCCGATGGTCAGTGCCCGATAATAACGTGATACAGGTAGCTGCAAAAGGCATGGAAGAGTGATAATTTGCCGGCTGAACGGGGGCCATCTCTGTCACAAAATGTTACGAGGCCCTATTGGGTATGAGAATTTTAACCTGAATAAACTTGAAATATCAGGCCGTTTATGACAATCTACTGAAATATGCGATGTTTTGTTTCTGGGCGCATCGGCTTGACTTGAGGGCTCGTTCAAAAGGGAAATAGATGGTTAATAGGACCGGTCAAAAAGCATTCACGCTCATCGAATTGCTCGTAGTTATTTCGATAATTGCCTTGCTTCTTGCGATACTCATGCCTTCCCTTTCTGCCGTAAAAAAACGCTCGGAAAGCATAATCTGCCGCAGTAATCTCAAAAGCATCGGTCTGGCAGCTGCTCTCTATTCTCAGGACTACAACGCCTACGTGCCGCGAGGTGCAAGCGGCAATGGCAACTTATGGTTTGTTCAGTTCCTCCCCTACGTAGGCGACGAACACAACAATGGCGACTACAGAAACGTTGATATTTACAGATGCAAAAGTTTCCCCCGGTCCGGCGTCGGCATCGGCAATATTTCAAACAGCAAACAGACAGTATGCTTTGTAGTAAATGACTGGAAGTTCAACAATAATAATAGCACTTCTGGCGCAAGCATAGGCAAGCCGACTAGGTTAATTAATGTCAAAAGGCCCGCCTCCGTTATTTATATGTCGGATAATGAGAACGGACCATGGAGGCCGATCATTCAGGACGAGCACTCAGCTGAGATATCAAGATGCGATGTATTCTATCCGGCCCACTTGCCTATGTCTGATGCTCAGGAGTATTTGCAGGGAAGAAGAGTAGCCCGCCAAAGACACCGCAGCGGATGCAACTTTCTCTATTTTGATGGACACTCCGACTGGTCAGACGCCAAAGACATTACAATAGATATGTGGAGAACGAACTGACAGGCATAATTCCATTTGGCATTACTTTGCACTTATATCGAAAGCCATCAGTGCCTCCCCATGGCGGATATATAAGACACCGTCAAGTATAACCGGATGTGCCCAATGCTCGTCCTTGCCTTTAGTGATCTTAAACGAACTGATCATCTCAAAACCTGTCGGCTTGGCCTTTACAAGAGCGACCGTCCCGGTCTTTTCCGTATAACAGTACAGCATGCCGTCAGCATAGCTGACCGAACCTTTATTGTCGTCCCAGTTATACGAGTAAGCCGTTTTGCCGGTCTCCCAGTCCACACAGAACCAGTCGCCCTTAGTGTTGCTTGCCCACCCCGTGCCGTAAAGATTATCGCCGATAAGAAGAACTCCGCCGTGATGATTGTCCAGGTCATGGTTCTTCCACAAGACTGTCGCTGTCGAACTATCTGCCGATATCTTCAGCTTTGCTCCGCCGAAATTATACCCCGTCGACACAAACACGCATCCGTCTCTGTAAATAGGTGTTGCAGCCGTTGAACCTTTTCCGCGTCTCTCTGCTTCAGGCCCCATCAATGGTGCCATAGGACTGCTCCATAGCAGCTTGCCATTTTCAACATCGATTCCAACTATCGAATCGGGCAGAACTGTAACAAGCTGTTTTTTGCCATGATGGTCGATCAGGATCGGCGAGCAGAAAGCGACACTTTCGCTAAGCTCCTTAGTCGTCCAAATTTCTTCCCCGCTGTTTTTATCCAAAGCGACTATAGAAGCATTTTTCCCGCCTGCCATGCAGAACAGTCTGTCTTTGTATATCAGGATCGATTCTGCAACTCCCCAGAAAGGCACTCTGCCCTTGTATTTTTCAAACGTGTTTAACGACCACTTAATCTTACCGCTTTCACGATCGAGGCAAACTACCTCGCCCAGCCCGCTCATCACGTATGCGTTACCTCCATCGATCGTCGCCGTACTCCTGGAACCGGCATACGACCTTGTCCATTCTGCGCCGTAAGGCTTCTGCCACGCAAGTTTTCCGTTCAGATCGATTTTGTTAAGCATACCTTGTTTATTCACTGTGCCGGTAATATAAATTGAATCCCCGATCTTCGAAATGGTTGAATACCCGATGCCTATACCATCAACCGACCAGATAAGTTTTGGCCCCGATTCAGGCCATTGCTTCAGGAGATTTTTCTCGACAGAGATATTGTCTCGATTCGGACCATGCCATTGTGACCAGTCCGATCCGCTGCAGTAACCGCATACAAATATGATTAAAAGAATTGATATTGGGGATATTTTCATCATGACATGCCGTTCTTCCTGGATTGAAAAATGCAGTTAAAGGCGAAATATGAAAAAAGATGGGAGCGCTGGGGCTCGAACCCAGGACCTACGCCTTAAAAGGGCGTTGCTCTACCAACTGAGCTACACTCCCATCATTTATACAAAAGGTTCATACCGCCAAAACACCAATAACAACACCATTTGCATACAGAGCGTCACGGTGTTCTTCGGGCACAAAACTCTTTTGAGAGAGGGAAATCTACAGCCCGATAGCACATTTTGCAAGGAAATTAAGCCCTGTATTTGCAAAAAAACCTGAAATACCATGTTTCGCACGCTCAATTTGTCTTTCTCGCCGTTTTTTTGCCTTAAACTCCAAATGGTCAGACAGTATTTGCACGGTAAATTTCCATATCCAGAGTGGTTGACTAGGTTTTTTCATTTTTTTTCGCACAAACTCTTGACATCTCCTGTACAAAAATATAAACTACCATTGTACTAGGAATTTAGGAGTAAATATTATGAAATTATCTACAAGAAGCAGGTATGGATTAAGAGCAATGCTGGAATTGGCGCTGGCGTACGGCACCAAGCCCATGCAAATCAGGATGATCGCTGAAAAGCAGGACATCTCAAACAAGTACTTAGAGCAGTTGATCGCCATAATGCGGGCTTCTGGGCTGGTACGAAGTATCAGAGGTCCAAAAGGTGGCTATCTTCTTTCAAAGCCGCCCGCCGAGATCAAGTTAAGTGAGATATTCACTACCCTTGAAGGTCCTATGGTCGCCGTTGACTGCCTGGAGCATCCCGAATATTGCCCGCGTTGCGCTGATTGTGTCACGCGAAGTATATGGGCCGATATTCAGGATGCGATGATGGGTGTATTGGAGGCCACAACCCTCCAGGATCTTGCCGACAAGGCATCCAGCGGTGCCGATAGCGCTGACTATCGAATATAAAGGGGTATTGCTATGAGCAGGATATACCAGAGCATTGTCGAAACCATAGGCTCTACGCCTTTGGTAAGGATAAATAAACTTGCCTCATCTGCAGCATCCGTTTTGGCCAAGCTTGAAAGCTTCAATCCGTGTGGCAGCATAAAGGACAGGATTGCGGTATCAATGATAAGTGCAGCTGAAAAAGAAGGCTGCCTTACACCTGAAACCGTAATTATCGAGCCGACCAGCGGAAACACAGGCATCGGACTTGCACTTGTATGTGCTGCCAAAGGCTACAAGCTTGTCCTGACAATGCCCGAGTCCATGAGCCTTGAACGCAGACGGCTCCTGCAGATGCTTGGGGCGGAGCTTGTCCTCACCCCTGCCGAACTTGGGATGAAAGGCGCTATCGCTGAAGCGGAAAAAGTAACAGCTCAGACGCCCTCAGCGTTAATGCCCCAGCAGTTCAAAAATCCGGCCAATCCGCAGATACATCGAGAAACTACTGCCGAAGAGATTTGGAACGATACAGACGGCAAGGTGGACATCTTTGTTGCCGGGATCGGAACTGGCGGGACAATTACAGGTTGCGGGGAAGTATTGAAGGAAAAAAATCCGGAAGTAAAGATCGTTGCAGTAGAACCTGCTGCCTCTGCGGTTCTCTCCGGTGAAAAACCCGGCCCACACAAGATACAGGGGATCGGTGCTGGTTTTGTTCCGGATGTACTCAATGTTGATGTCATTGATGAAGTTTTCAAGGTCGCCAATGAACAGGCCCTCGAAACTGCAAGGCTTCTGGCCTCAAAAGAGGGAATACTGGCAGGAATTAGTTCAGGCGCCGCCATGTATGCTGCTGCCCAGATTGCAAAAAGACCCGACAGTGTAGGCAAAACCATCATTGTGATTTTGCCCGACACAGGCGAGCGTTATATCTCAACTGAAATGTTTCTTTGAGCGCATCGGAGTTGATGATATGGACGGCCAAAACGGCAATAGCAGAATTAAGCGTCTGGTAGACGAGATAGTGGATACTTACGAAGATAATTCGGGGATCAACTTCATCGATGCTGCCAATCTGCCCGTAAGGGAAAAGATTATTGAATCTCTCGATCTTCTCGTAGAGGTAATGTTCCCCGGATGTACAGGAAAACGAACTGTTACAAGAAGCAATGTACGTTTCGTCCTCGGAGAAATTCTGTGCAAAGTGAGAGCGGAACTAAGCGATCAGATCGAACTGGCATTCCGTCATAAGTGCAGACGTGACAATTGCCCGAACTGTGATTGCAGAAAAAAATCCGAAAAAGTTACAGATGAACTTTTGGCCTCTCTGCCAAGGCTCCGTGAACTTCTAAAGGGAGACATCGAAGCTGCCTACGACGGCGACCCTGCTGCGGAATCGTTTGAAGAGATCGTACTAAGCTACCCGTTCGTGCACACTATTACAGTACACAGGATTGCCCACGAACTCTATTTACGAGATGTACCTCTCATACCGAGAATGATGAGCGAGGCTGCTCATTCAAAATCTGGAATTGATATCCATCCCGGCGCAAAGATCGGGGAACATTTCTTCATCGATCATGGCACCGGCGTTGTTGTCGGTGAAACCTGTGTCATCGGGGAAAATGTAAAGTTGTATCAGGGCGTTACCCTTGGCGCAATGAGCTTTGCCAAGGACGAAAGGGGACGGATCATCAAAGGTGAAAAACGTCACCCGACACTTGAAGACAATGTTACAATATACGCCGAAGCTACAATACTTGGTGACATCACTATCGGCAAAGGAGCTACCATCGGTGGAAACGTCTGGGTAAAACAGCCCGTCGAACCGGGTGTAACCATTGCCATGACAAACACTAGCTCACTCTACAGGCATCACAAACCGAGAGCCAGAAGAGAAAAAGAAACAACCGATTAATAACCACGGAGAATACACGTTGAGTGCACGGCTTGTTGAAAAGATAATAGAGCTTAAGAAGCAGCGAAATGCTGTAATACTTGCTCACAATTACCAGATCGGACCTGTTCAGGACATCGCCGATTACGTCGGGGATTCCCTTGGCTTAAGTGTAGAAGCCGCAAAGGTCCGCGCCGATGTAATTGTTTTTTGCGGCGTGCTCTTCATGGCTGAAACAGCTGCGATTCTTTCGCCGGAAAAAACGGTATTGCTCCCCGACAAAAACGCCGGTTGCCCAATGGCTGACATGGTCACAGCTGACGGAGTAAACCAGCTAAAAGCAAAATATCCCGAAGCACTCGTTGTCTCTTACGTCAACTCACCGGCCGAGGTTAAAGCCGTAAGTGACTACTGCTGCACAAGCGGAAACGCGACAGAACTTGTAAATTCACTGCCGGCTGACAAACAAATTATTTTCGTGCCCGATAAGTTCCTCGGTCAGCACGTCATCGACACCACCGGCAGGGATATGATACTCTGGCCCGGTTATTGCCCGACTCATGCAAGGATAACAGCTGACGACATCAACCGCGCTAGAAACGCTAATAAAGGAGCCATCGTGCTTGCGCATCCTGAGTGTCCGCCACAGGTCAAGGCCTGTGCGGACGAGATGCTTAGCACGGGTCAGATGCTTACCTTCGCTCGCAAAAGCGAAAATAAAAGTTTTATCATTGTAACAGAAGAAGGGTTGCTCCATACGCTGAAAAAGCAAAACCCGGACAAAAAATTCATCGGTGTCTCAGATAAGGCCATCTGCCCGAATATGAAAAAGATCGATCTTGAGAAAATTCTATGGGCACTTGAGGATATGAAGTATGTCATTACCGTTGATAACCCCATCCGGGATAAAGCAAAAAAAGCGGTGGATCGAATGCTGGAAGTTATTCCAGGCTGACCTGTTAATAAAAAAACAAATATTGCAAGGAAATACAAATGACTCAGGAAAATAAAAAACATCACCTTAACACATTGGCGCTTCACGCGGGACAAGTAGTTGACTCCGATACTTTAAGCAGGGCGGTACCGATTTATCAGACATCAAGTTATGTCTTTAAAGATACCGACCATGCGGCGAACCTGTTCGCTCTAAAAGAGTTTGGCAACATTTACACCCGTCTGATGAATCCTACCACAGACGTCTTCGAAAAAAGGGTCGCCGCGATGGAAGGTGGCGTCGGCGCACTGGCGTTCAGTTCCGGAATGGCTGCAATAACCACCGGAATTCTGAATATATGTTCGTCCGGCCAGCACATCGTTACGGCAAGCTCGCTCTACGGCGGAACATATACGCTCTTTAGCCAGACTTTCCCAAAACTTGGAATCGATGTCACGTTCGTTGACCCCTCCGAACCTGCGAATTTTGCAGCGGCGATCAAGGACAACACGAGGTTGATTTACATCGAGACGATCGGCAACCCGAAAAATGACGTTATCGATTATAAGGCAATCGCCGATATTGCACATGAAAATGGAATGCCTGTTATATGCGACAACACCGTTGCCTCACCGATACTTTTTAGGCCATTTGAACACGGTATCGACATCGTCGTTCATAGCTGTACAAAGTTTATCGGCGGACACGGCACAAGCATCGGCGGAATCCTCGTCGATTCCGGCAACTTCAACTGGGACAACGGAAGATACCCCGAACTAACAGAACCTGACCCAAGTTATCACGGCATCAAATATGTCGAAGCTGTCGGCCCCATTGCCTATATCATAAAGGCAAGGGTGCAGTTCCTTCGCGACATGGGCGCATGTCTCTCGCCGTTCAACTCATTCCTTTTCATTCAGGGACTTGAGACAATTCATCTGCGAGTACCGAGACATTGCGAAAACGCCCTGAAACTAGCTCAGTACCTTGAGGCGCATCCTGCTGTTGATTGGGTCAATTACCCTGGCCTTAAATCTCATCCAAACTACGATCTCGCGCAGAAATACCTGCCTGATGGCCAGGGTGCCGTACTTGGATTCGGCATCAAAGGCGGATCAGAGGCAGGCGTAAAGTTTATAAACAACGTATGGCTCACCAGCCATCTGGCAAACATACTGGACAGCAAGACACTTGTCATACACCCGGCACGCACAACGCACCAGCAGCTTTCGGACGAAGAACAGCCTAGCGCAGGAGTTACTCAGGACTATGTCAGAGTTTCTGTTGGCACTGAGCATATTGATGATATAATAG
>DAOWHR010000317.1 GCA_030641315.1 Anaerohalosphaeraceae bacterium
ATGATCGGTGCGCCAAACCAAAATGCGCACATAAGCAAACAAATAACTGTGACAATGATAGCCAGATACTTTTGTGTGTCTTTTGCGATTCCGACAATGCCGAATATCAGAGAAAGCGGCGTGCATCCCATAATAAGTAACACTCCAAGTGTTACAAAGGGATTGCCTCACCCGGGCTGGAGGACGATCAATAATACGAAGGCCACTATTGATACCGCTAACAAATTGGCTGCAATCTTTCCAAAACGCATATTTTGAATATATGGTTTGATGCGAAAAAAGTCAAGCATTAATTATTTTAGGAATCTGGTATTGCCTGCACGTCGTGTAAGATTAATTTTATCCATATAATCCAGCAGAGGGATCGCATATTTTCGTGTCGTATCCAGCAGGTACTTAAATTCGACACTTTCGAGCCGACCATTTCCTTCAGTCTGAATGTACCGGACCGTTCGTCGTTTAGCTTCTTCGATCGCGTCCGAATGAAAATACAGATTTTGCTCCACACGAACGAGCAATTGCTGCTCAATCAATATTCTAACCGTCCGCTCAACATCATTGGGGCTAATTCTCAGTTTTGCAGAGATGTCATCGATCTTAGGAGGGTCGAACAGTCGATCCGCAAACTGAGACTCAATAGTACTGAGCAACTTCTGCTGTTGCGGATCGAATTGCTCGGTATGCGTGGGCAGGGCGATGCGATCCTTTCGAAGGATTAACTTTTTCTGTTCCAGCAATCGATCCAGCAGGGCATCAAATATCTTCTTTTCAAAGCCGCAAAGTTCCTTGAGCCGTTCCTTTTGGACGCCGGGACTTTCCGGTTTGTTTTTGTGAAAGTACTCGATATGCTGCTGTAGTTGTTTTGCGGAACTTTCGAGTGTTTTGCTATGGATTGTGAGGTCCCCAGAAAGCCTTTTCACTTTCCCTTGATCTTCCAAATGCGATATAATTGCCTCTACCTTATCCGGTTCCAGTTTGACACGTAGAGCGATTTCATTAATCTTGGCGGCAAGGCCCGGCGCATTTTGAATGCAGTATTCGACAAATAGATTTGGGTGCAATATCGCCTCGGCTCGTGTCCGGATGTCCTCAATGACACCTTCTTTACTTCGCTTGACACGATGGGCAACCGGTTCGATTATCTTCCCGCCGCCAATCGTCTGAACCGGGCTCAACGACCGCAGGATATATTGGTCACCGACACCTGCGACAATTGGAAACTCCGTCCTTAGCTGGATAATGGTATTTTGCCCGGCACAGACAACATTGGATTCCATCAGATAAACCGTACAAGTAACTTCGCTGGTTCCGGTATGGAATTTCAATTTCGTCCCGTTTTTAACCAGAGCTGCCTCTATATCCAATAGTTTAAGCGTACACAAAAACCATCTGCCTGGCTCAAAGTATTTGTTTTGTGTCAGAACATTGCCTCGCTGGACATTTTTATAATCGATCTGCGGCAGATTCAGAGCAGCACACTGCCCGCTTTTAACAACTTTTGAATCGTGACCATAGACCTGGATCGCTTTGATTCGGCTTTTTATGCCAGCCGGAAGAAGTACCAGTTCGTCTCCAACCTTTGCTGATCCGCTGGCGGGAATACCGCTGACAACGGTCCCAAATCCCTTGGCGGAAAAACATCGCTCAACCGGCAACCGAAATATACCTTCAGTGCTTTTGGGTTCAATCTGTCCGATGGTTTCTTTGAGAGAAGTATAAAAGTAGTCAAATCCTTCTCCGGTGATGCTGGATATGGGGCATATTGGAGCATCTTCTAAAAATGTTCCCCGTAGATAATCCTGAAGTTCGTCTTTGACCGAATCGACAAGCTCCGATGAAACCAGATCAATCTTAGTCAGCGCGACCAAACCGTGCCGAACGCCCAATAGCGTCAGTATATCCAGATGTTCGCGGGTCTGCGGCATTATACTGTCATCGGCTGCGACCACGAAGATCACGCCATCAATGCCGGTTGCGCCTGCGACCATTGTTTTGACGAAGTGCTCGTGCCCCGGAACGTCTACGATACCTACCTCAAGATCGCCCAGGTTGCAGGGAGCAAAGCCTAATTCGATACTCATGCCGCGTTCTTTTTCCGTTTTGAGCCGGTCAGTTTCACAACCGGTAAGCAATCTGATCAATGCGGTCTTGCCGTGATCGATATGGCCTGCTGTGCCAAGAGTGATGTTGATCTGTGGAGCCTGCCTGTTTGCATCTGCCATGTTCTATGCCTCCATAATTTCGATCAATGCATCGATCACGATCGCTTCGTCGCCGTCCATCAGAGTTCGCGGATCGATCCGAACCTGCTCATCCTGAATCCGTGTAAAGATAGGAACGCGAAAATGCCGCAGACGATTGGCCAAAGTGACACTGTTGATTTTACTCGGTTCGATCGCTACCAGTCGCGTCGGCAGGTTCTGGGTTGGCAGTGAACCGCTGCCCGTCTGTGAAAAGCCTTTGACGGATTGAACCTGGCATGGAAGTTTCGCCTTTCGAAGTTTCGAGACAAGCCTTGCCGCCTGCCTTCGGATGGACTCATAAGGCCTCAGCAGCATTTGCACCGTAGGAACCTGCTGCATGGCCTTTTCCTCATCAAGAAACATCCGAAGCGTCGCCTCCAGCACCGCCAGAGTCATCTTGTCTGTGCGTACGATACGGGCAAATTGATTTTTGCGTACTTTTTTGACGATGTCTGCACGGCCGAGAATTATTCCAGCCTGCGAGGCCCCGATCAGCTTGTCACCGCTGGATGTGATCACATCGGCGCCTCCTTCAACGGCTTCCTTCAACGTCGGCTCTTTTTCAAAGCCGTATTTAGCAAAATCGATCAGCGAGCCCGCTCCGACATCGTCAAACATGACAAGATCGTTGGCATGGGCCAAATCCGCCATCTCGTTAAGCGGCACTTCACTGGTAAATCCCTGGATTTTGTAGTTACTCGGATGAACCCTCAGGATAGCAGCCGTGTTTTCGGTTATCGCATTGGCATAATCATGCAGATGGGTTTTGTTGGTCGTCCCAACCTCAACAAGTTTTGCCCCGCTAAATGCCATAACATCCGGCAGCCTGAATGCTCCGCCGATCTCGACAAGCTGTCCCCTGGAAACGATCACTTCTTTTCCATCGGCTATCGTATTGAGCACTAGCGCGGTCGCGGCGGCATTGTTATTAACCACGGTTGCCGCTTCTGCACCTGTAAGCAGTGTCAGCAATTGTTCGATCTTTTGATCCCGAGCCGAACGTTTGCCATCAGTAATGCTGACTTGCAAAAGCGAATAGCCGGCAATTTCCTCTTGGAGCTGCCGCATCGCTGCTGGCGCAATGACCGCACGTCCGAGGCCGGTATGCAGCACGATCCCCATTGCATTAACCACCTTACGCGAATGAGGCTTCATAAGCGAATCAACCTGTTGACGAACCTGTTCGATTACCTGGTCAGATATATCGTCCGCTGGCAATTGCACCTTCGCTAGAATATCCTGTCGAACCTGTTCGATAACATTGCGAGTGATCTTTGTTAATAAACTCGAAGAAATATCACCGGATGCACTTTCATTGCACAACCGCTGCAATACCCCATCGACCGATGGGATATGTCTTAATGTTGCCTGCATTGATTCAGACATAACGCTCCTTAGGGAATAAAAAAAGCCTTGTTTTTGCGTCACTTATTGTAAAACAACTCCCCGAAAATGCAAGTTTTAACTATTGGGTGACTTATTTCAATTCGAATGAAGAAAATATTTCTTGTAAAATATACAATAATATGTAACAATTCCCGCTTTGATGCGTCTAAGACTGTAGAAACTCTGGTATTGGAACGGATTTTGATAAAAAAAATCGGCATCATCATACTTGCTCTGCTGATTACAGCAGGACTTGGAATTGTTTCGTATTATTACGTGACAACTCCGAGGCAGGAGGGCGTTTGTAAACTAAAAACCGTTTCTTCGGTACCGTATTTGTACGAATACGACATTGTTCACTTTTTTCGAACATCGGACAAAAAACCGGAATCACTGTCCGACTTCCCGGAGGATGTTGACGGCCAAAAGTTGTTTTTTACCATTCCTTTTACCAATAGACAGCTCAATGGCTGTCTGGTCGATCATGGACAAAAACGCTATACCGTCTATATCGATTTAAATGGAAATAATAGTCTTGCCGATGAAAAGCCTCTCGATTCACGAAAGAAGAAGTATTCCAGTCAGAATGGTTCCATCCATCTCTTTGGGCCGGCAACGCTTAAGCAAGATGTCACTGTAAGGACACCATTTTACCTTTTCCTGACCAATTTCACTGGCGGGATCCATATTGCCCCGACAACAGTTGCGAAAGGAAAGATCAGGGTAGACGGGAAAATTCATAAAGTGATGCTGGCGGATCTGGATTTTGATGGTG
>DAOWHR010000411.1 GCA_030641315.1 Anaerohalosphaeraceae bacterium
CGGCTGCTTACCTTCCAATGCCATAATGAATTTATCTCGTGGCGTCATAAATAACTTTCTGCTCAAATAGTATCCCAATATCCTTCATTGCGGCGTCATATTAGCACAGCGTCCTATACCGCGTCAATACCGCCAATGTAAATTATCACTATTAATCCAAAGTTTACAGGTAAGAAAACCAAATAGACCATGCTAGATTTGGCGGAACTTTGTGGAAAAATGGCGTTGCTTATTTAATGTGATATTAATCTAATATGATTATAACATAACAATGCAAAAAATGGATTTAAGCTTTATTAACCTCAGCTTGATCCACCCCATCGTTAAGTGTCTAACTAAATATAAGGACTATAAAATGGAACACAGAACAAAGGCCCCTGCTGCAAAACGCGCTTTTACTCTTATCGAACTGCTTGTTGTCATATCGATTATCGCACTGCTGCTTGCGATACTAATGCCAGCCCTGGGGATGGTCAAGGAAAAAGCCAAGGCGCTTGTTTGCTCGACGAACAACCGCACCCTGTGTCAGGCGTATCAGCTTTATCTTGCGGACTATGATGATAAGTTCGTTCCGTATAACGATGTAGTAAATGCTGGAACAAATCTCTGGATGAACTCGATTTCTGATACAATTGACGATGTCAAGGCCAACCGGTTTTGTCCTGCTGCCCCTGAATCAAAGGTAGAAGAAGGCGTTGGGCGAAGGGGTGATTACAGAAAACCCTGGGGATGGAGCGGATCAACTGGGCTTTCGTACGGCAGCTATGCAATCAATGGCTGGTTGTACGGCCCTGACGACCCGTGGGCGTCACAGTTTCCTAATCTGGATTTCGAGAAATATACCGATGTTACTCGTTTGTCCGAGGTTCCTGTTTTCAGCGATGGCATTTGGGTCGATAGCTGGCCGCGAGATGTCGATGATTTCCAGGCACAAATTATAACTAACCCTGAGTATTTAAAGACAGGCTATTATATCGATGGGATGAACCAGAACATGGGGCGTGTCTGCATTGACCGGCATGGAATGAAGATTTCTATCTCATTCTTCGACGGCCATGCTGAACTGGTCAAGCTGGAAGACCTGTGGACGCTTCAATGGCATAAGAATTTTAATGTAAGGCGTGACATCAGTTTCCGTTAATATGAGATAAATGCCCACAAAAAAAGGCTGCCAGGTTGAACACCTTGCAGCCTTTTTTCGTTTGATAGATAAGATTATTTACGTTTTCTTCTCAACATTAAACCGCCGAGTCCAAGAATAAAGAGAGTTGCTGGTTCTGGAACAACTGACAACGATCCGCTGAGTGTTCCACTAGTTTCGATCCCCTGTCCAATTATCGTAGCGAAATTCGTACGATGCTGGAGAGTGAGATTGAAGTCCAGTTCAGTTCCTTCGACAATTGTGCCAAGCAAATCCGAACCAATTGTGTTGGAAACAGAGGTGACAATAATGTCAGCCTGAAACTCTGTGTACGCACCTGAAATGGTGTTGTATGCGACAAAATCGCCAATACCAAGAGTACCTTCCAGAAGAATATTGCCTCCAGCGTCTTTAATAGCGATCGAAGAACCCGGTGTAAGAACCGCTTCAACCAGTCCGCCGAGGATATTAACACTTGAAAGTGCCAGGTCCGGGATATATACAAACTGCCCGGTCAAAGAATCAACCGTAGCACCTTGAATATCATCGATACCTATTTGCTGAATGAATGAAAAGGTGTTTGACCCATCATACGCCCAGCTGCCGCCTTGATCTGTTGAATAGTTGATGTCCGTCGAGACGCCAGCGAACGAAGTCGCCGCCAATGCACATACTGCTAATACTGCTACTAATTTCTTCATCATTATCTTCCCCATATTAAATAAACTACAATACGATCTAAACGCCAATAATTTCTTATAGGCATTTCCTCTAAGAATTCGTTGCTAACTAAAAGCCATACTACCTAAATTCACAATTAAAATCAAATTTTGGCACTATATCGTGACGTATGCAGCCCAACTGATTGATATAAAGTCTTTTATTTGAAGTATTTAGACGTAGCAACAATATATTTCTGCTCGATATTTTTTTTGGGGGCCCATTTTACCGACATTTCAGAAGGTGTCTTGCGGCTGATATAATCAGGTAATATTATTGCTTGAAATTATGATGTCAAATCGGCCTTTTTTCTGCACCGAAATATTTTTCTTGAACTATCTGTATCTATATTGTAGAATCGAGTTTGTTATACAGGAGATGGGCTGATGCCGGAGAGGGTTGAAACGTAATTTGAATATACAAAAAGCCAGTTACTGTGCTCAGGCACAGTAACTGGCTTTTTGTATAAACAGGCAATGTTAACTATTTTGTGGAGGTATTAATGATGAAAAAACTGACATTAATTCGCACACTGTTCGCTGCGTTGATCCTATTGACCTTTTTCACCGGTTTATCGCTGGCCGCCAAGACAGGTACGCTTGTGACGACTGACGGCAAAGGGATAACATCCGGTGAACTGAAGGGACTGCTGGACAAGTACGTCCCTGACAACGACTCGCACAGCACTGTTATTGTCCTGACACAGTGTTACGGCGGAGATATGAAGGACAAACTAGATGACGGCAGACCTAAAACTTCTGTATCTTCTGCCACCAGTCCCGGGCAAAAGGCCAGATACGGCGGCTATGACGATGATGCTGCAAAAGAAACTAAGCCCGGAACAGATTCCGATACGATTCATGACAAGGGCAAAAAGGGTAAAGCGGCAACCGAGACGCCTACCAAATCGGGACCTAATAACGGCATCCCGAGTGTCGATCCGAAAAACGGTCCTGTCAAGAGCCGCCACATAATAGTCTATGCGGGCAAACCAGACAAAAAGAAAGGCCGCGACAACGATCAGTTGAAGCAGATCAAGAAGAATTTTGCAGGCGAAAAAAATACTACCGTCCACGGTGTCGGCGGTGACGGCAATTCGCCGTGGAGCTATCCGGGTACAAAAGCGGGTCTTGAAAAAGCCCTGAAAAAAGTCAAAGAGGACATGAACAAGAAAGGCGTCGATCCCAAAAAAGAACAGTTCATTTTGTTCGTAACGGACCATGGCGGCAGGCGTGATATTGTCACAACAACCGTACAGGCATCAACAGCCGAATTACCTCAACCAATTCAGGTCGAACCGCAGGTTGTCGCAGCAATGTATGAGCAAAGTGACAACATTCCCACTCTAACTTTTACAATCCACCAGGAAACACAGCCGGGACCATGTTACGCTGACGTGGGTTCTGTGGAATGGATAAATATATATTTGAACAATATTGAGTTTCCCGAGCCGATCGATATTAACGGCAACGGAATCTTTGAGCCGGAGGACGGCTGGAGAGCAACTGTATTTTTAGATGAAACCACGCTGTTCCCGGGAGAACCGCAAGTAGTTCTCGTAGGTGGATTGTATAATCTTGACGGTACACCAATCCCGGATGGAACGGAACTTGATATCGGGCTTGGTACCGGCGCCATTGGCAAGGTTCCATGGCAGGGGCCGATCCTGGTTGAAAGGCCGTGCGGTGAGCTTACTCTGCTCGAAAATGATCCATCCCCAATGAGCTATACATTATTGCTGCAGGAAGACCCCGGAGGTCCCTGTGAGATCGAGATATTAACGGATGGTCAGGTTGAAGTGTTCCCGCCGTTCGTAGAGGTTGATCCATCCAACTGGCATCAGCCAATTGATATACAGGTATTCCCAATCGATGATGCTCTGCCTCAGGGCGGACCGGGTGCATTGCCCAGACCTTCTGAGATAAATCATCTTGTTAATTGTCCTGGTAATCCGCTGCTTGATCAGACGCCACTGTTTGTCGATGCGTTCATCATCGATGACGAACAATACTGCGGACAGGTTGGGACGATCTATTCGCCTGCCGATGTAAACAGGGACTGCCAGGTAAATCTTGCCGACCTTGCTATAACAGGCTCAGAATGGCTCAGATGTACGCTCCCTGGTGACCCCGGCTGTTTCGATCAGTTCCCTGGGATAGGAATTGTATTCGATCCTGAGGGAAGCTCCGAGATACTTTATCTTGGGTCTCCGCATAACGCAGGCCTGCTGGAGCCAGGTGATATAATTCTGGACTTCATGGGCACACCTGTTGCTGATGGCCAGGGCTTACGACTAGCCATTGAGTCCGGTCCGGTCCTTCTGCCTGGTCAACCGGTAGAGATCACCCTGGATCGCAACGGAGTTACCCAGACAGTCATTCCGTTTGTCGAAATGATCAGCACGATGACGCAGTATCAGCATAGCTGCGGTGGTTCGGTAGAGCAGGTACTTGTCCACGATACGGGCAGATACTTTGTCGGTCTGAACGAACCGGGCGAATACGTTTGCGTTAGAAGCCAGTGGATGACGGTAGAACCTGACGGTTCGGTAACATCACGAACAAGAGGTTCCGACACCTCAGAGGCAAGCTTCGAAGGAGACTCGTTCTTAGTTAAGTAAATCCGGTCACATAATTCAATCGCAAGCGTGGCCGTGATGATGGGCACATGCGGTTTAAAGAGTAATTTCGGGCAAGACAGAACCGTTGAGCAGATCGACGTTCTGCCTTGCTCTTCTTGATTTGAATCGGATCACCTGTGCACCAATTTTCTGTAAGCAATGCGTATAACAGTAAGCCTGGAATATTTTATAGCTCATGGAGGCTTTCAAGCCAGCGGCCAGCGAGATATTGAAGATCGTCCATGTTTACCTGTCCATCACAGCTAATATCAGGCCCGCAGCACATCGGAAAATAATCACCTAACCAGTTTGCTGCAATAATACAGAAATCCAGCATATTAATTTTGTAGTCGATATTAGTATCGCCAAGCAGCGGAGACAGTGAAAGCTGTTCACCGTGAAGAAAGAAAACCAGCTCGTTGTTCAGTATCGTGCTGCTCCAGTTTCCGTTGAAAATAAAAGCGGCCCCGTTGTCATAAGAGTAATTTCCCATCGCCCCTGCATAGGCCTCAAGCCCCTGCCCCTGTCCCGAGCTGCCGCTGGCAAATCTAAGCCAGAAACCATAGTCGGTATCTGCAAGAAGATACTGGTCCTCAAAATCGAATGTCACGTACCATGTGTTATTGACTGACAGCGTTACCGGCAGCTTTTCAGTCGGTGTTATGATAAGCGAGGTCAAGTGAGTATCTGTTACATGATGATAAGCTTTTCCAAACCACAGTTCAACAGCCTTATCACTGATGTCCACCCCGGTAGTCTTTATCTTGAGCGTTATTTTATCGAGTCTGACCGGTTCGTCAAATCGAAATGTCTGTCCGAAGGATGCTTCACTCCCCTGCCCCCTGTCCCACAGGAGCCAGTTCTGGCTGCCCTGATCCTCGGTATCAAATCCAATAAGAACATCATCCGGGGCCGGCGATGTAGAATCATGCGTGATCGTCATTTGCCAGTCCGGATCCAAAAGCTCAATCTGATATTGCCCCGACAATGTATCCTCATATATATCTCCCTGGTCGTTCTGTGCCTGATATGTGCCGTCCAGCCTTGCTGTTACCGTTCCAACCATTGACGGCAGCAAAGGATTCTGCTGGATAGCCTCCCTGTCAAAACTGGCAAGGAAGTTTTGATCCACTACACAATAACGAAGCGCAAAAGCCTTGGCGACTTCGACTTCGTTAAAGAACAAAGTAAGTTGAAAACCGATAATACGATAGCTCGATGGCATGGCTTTTCGAATGATAACCAGAATATCCTCGTAGTTGCCCTGCGAATTCAGCACGATCTGCTCGGGACTGACCTGAATATTGTCGGCTAACACAAAACCTATGCAGCTGATACAAACGAGAATTGATAGTACGAAACGACCGAAAGTACGAGATATTTCCATCATAATCTCCTTAATACGGACCAAATACCCTTGTTTACAATACAATGTCCTATCCTGAAATATCCTATAATATTTAACGAATTTCAACCAGCGTTTCCTGCGATATTTATCCATATTTATATAAAAAAATAATTTCGAGCGTATCCCTCAATATATCTTGTGTAAAAAGATCAGCGATTGACGTCCCATAATAAGACTGCAAGTAGAGCTTAATGCATTTAATTAGCACTTTTACTTGACTTAACACCTTGATTAGGCTAGAATTATTTCATTAGGAAATGGAAAACTGGAATGGGTGACAACTCCACTACAGAAGGTATGTTTCTCTGCAAATCAGATCAGGACGATCGAGCCCTTAATTCAAAAAATCAATACTCTTCAATATTGAAAGGATGTGCGTGATGAAAACGAAAATGTTTTACCTGGTGATGTTGTTCGCAGCGTTAACAGCAACAGTCGGCTGGGCAGAGGACCCGGACTATAGTGACATCTGGGAAAACGCGACTACCGTCCCGACAGATGGTACGATCGTGCAGGGAGTTATCGATGGCGAAGATACCGACTGGCTTATGTTTACTCCTACAGCAAATACTCTTTATCAGGTGACCTTTAACGGCCAGCTAAACGCTGTGTACAAGTCCATGGAGATCCTTCAGATAGACGAATTCGACAATCTTCACAGGACCATCCTGCACTCGGTCTGGAGCAATGCCACTTCGGTAAGAACCTTCTTCATCGAAACGGGTGATGATATTTATCTGAGACTGTATAACAACACGGGCAGCTACAGCTTTTATATTGAATCGCTTGGCCAGTATTTGCCTGACAGCTATTCCGATGAATGTGAAAATCCAACAACGGTTACGGTTGACGCAGCACCGATCACCGGGACGCTAACGCACAATCCTGACGAAAGCCTTGAAACGGACTGGTTCGTTTTCGATACCGAACCGCTGCACATGTATCAGATCATACTGACAAAGAGCGACAACACCGATCTGAATTTCCAGGTGTACAACGAGGATTGCGAATATATTCTCAGTTGGTCAAAGGATCGGACTGTAACCAGCTGGTTCGGGGAGCAGTATAAGATCTATGTAGCTGGCAATCCGGTACATCTTGGAACGTATTACACTCTTGAGGTGGTCGATCTTGGTTTATTCCCGGATGATTATTCCAACGTTTTTGAGACAGCCGATCCTATTGCCGCAGATGGTTCCATTATCGATGGTGAGATTCAGTTTAATTCATCCTATCGAAGTGACGAGGACTGGTTCGTATTTACTCCGATCGCGAATACTCTTTATAAGGCAACCTTGACGGGAGAACTGAACAAAGTGTACAAGTCCATGGAAATACTTCAGATCGATGAGTTCGACAATCTTCGAAGAACAATCCTGCACTCTGTCTGGAGTGATGCGACATCTGAAAAAACGTTCTTTTTAGAAACGGCAGACGATATTTACATTAAGATGTATAATAACGGTGGTAATTACAGTTATCACATTGATTCTTTGGGGCAGTATCTGCCTGACAGCTATGCTGATGAGTGTGCTGAAGCGACGACAATTATCGTTGACGCACCGCCAACCGAAGGCACGCTGACGCACAATCCTGACGAAAGTCTTGAAACGGACTGGTTTGTGTTTGATACTCAACCACTTCATATGTATCAGATCAAACTGACAAAGAGCGACAATACCGACCTGAACTTCCAGGTGTACAACGAGGATTGCGAATATATTCTCAGCTGGTCAAAGGATCGCACTGTGACAAGCTGGTTCGGCGAAAAGTATAGAATCTATGTTGCAGGTAATCCGATACATCTTGGAACGTATTATACCATCGAAGTGATCGATCTTGGTTTGTTCCCTGATGATTATCCCAATATTGCAGCTAACGCGGTTAGTATTCCCAAAGACGGCAGCCTTATCGAAGGTGAAATTCAGTTTATCTCATCCTATCACAGCGATGAGGACTGGTTGACTTTCATTGCCGGCCAGGATGGAGACTATGATTTTATGCTTACCGGTGAAGTCAATAAAAGCTACAAAAGTATAAAAGTTTACTGGGAAGATGAGCTTGAAGTTCTGCGTCTGCAGAGGACTGTTTCTGTCTGGTCAGATGCGGTTAACAGCTTTACAGTGCCTCTTTCTGCGGGCAAGATATATGTTCAAATGTACAATAATCTCGGTGGATATACACTCACAGTAGTATCCCCGGAACCGAGATGCGGCGATCTTGATCATCCGTATCCGCCCGGCGATGCTAACCAGGACTGCAGGGTAGATTTGGCTGACCTGGCCGTAATGGCCGCTAACTGGCTGACCTGTACGGCACCGACTGGCTGCCCTGAATAATTTATCATTAATTATCAGAAACTATAAACCTCTGCGGAAATCAAATATCCGCAGAGGTTTTTTTAATCAAAAATATATCAGCCCACTAACAAACAGTTGCGACCTACCCTTCACGTCCGATATAGAGATTGATATTAACATAAACATCTCGCTTATCCTATCCTGATAGAAACCTGATTCCAACCAAACATACCATTTACCTGCCGGAAATAACTCAAAAAAACTTGTAAACTAACATTGTCGGTTAGTCGATGTACAATGAAAGGACTTTCTTACTTAAGTGCTCGCAAGGAAATCCAAAAACAGAACTAATAATTTTGAAAGGGTAGTTGTAATGAAGAAGAACGCTTTTTATCTAATGGTTATATTTGCTGCTATGATCGCAGCGGTTGGTTTGGCTGAGGACCCTGATTATGGCAATATCTGGGAAGACGCAACGGTCGTTCCAACGAACGGCACAATCGTTCAGGGTGTTCTAAGTGCCAACGACGATCTGGACTGGTTCAAATTCACTCCAACCGTTAATACCCTTTATCGCGTTACTGTGAACGGCCAGGTCAACGCAGGGTACAAGATCATGGACGTTTATCAGATAGATGAATTTGATAACCTTCATAAGACTATCGACCAAACCGTCTGGAGCAACGCAACGTCAGTCAGGACATTCTTCATTGAAGCGGGAGAGGATGTTTACATCCAAATGCGTTACAATGCGGGCAGCTACAGTTTCTACGTCGAAACTCTTGGTCAGTACCCGCCTGACAGCTATTCCGATGAATGTGACAGCCCAACAACAATTACGGTTGATGCTGCACCGATAACAGGGACTCTGACGCACAACCCGGACGACAGCCTTGAAGTCGATTGGTTTGTGTTCGATACAGAACCGCTGCACATGTATCAGATCATACTGACAAAGAGCGACAACACCGATCTGAATTTTCAGGTGTACAGCGAAGACTGCGAATATATTCTCGGCTGGTCGAAGAATCAAACTGTAACAAGCTGGTTCGGGGAACAATATAAGTTACACGTCGCGGGCAACCCGGCATATCTTGGAACGTATTATACCCTTGAGGTGATCGACCTTGGTTTGTATCCGGATGACTACTCCAATATTTCAGATACAGCAGAGCCTATTACAGCAGACGGCACGCACATCGATGGCGAGATCCAGTTCAAATCCAACTATCACAGCGATGAGGACTGGTTCAAATTCACTCCAACAGCCAAGACCCTTTACCGCGTCACCATGAACGGAGAAGTTAACAAAGGGTATAAGGTAATGAAAATTTACCAGATCGATGAGTTTGGTAATCTTCATCTGACTATCGACCATACGCTCTGGAGTGATGCCACTTCTGTGCGAACTTTCTTTATTGAAGAAGGGGACGACATTTACGTTCAACTGTACTATGACAACGGCGATTACACTTTTTACATTGAACCGCTTGGCAATTACCCGGATGACAGCTATGCTGACAGTTGCCCGGAAGCAACGCCGATCACGGTGGATGCTCCGCCAACTGAAGGTACACTAAATCACAATCAGAACGGCAGCCTCGAAGTCGATTGGTTTGTGTTCGATACACAACCGCTGCACATGTACCAGATACTGTTGACAAAGTGTGATAATACAGATCTGAATTTCCAGGTGTACAGCGAAAATTGCGAATATATTCTCGGCTGGTCAAAGAACCAAACTGTAACAAGCTGGTTCGGGGAACAGTATAGGATCCATGTTGCCGGTAACCCTGCTTATCTTGGAGCGTATTATACTCTGGAAGTGATCGATCTTGGATTGTACCCGGACGATTATCCGAACATTGCGGCTAACGCGGCGAGCATTCCCAAGGACGGAACACTGGTTGATGGTGAGCTGCAGTTCAAGTCAAGCTATCACAGCGACGAAGACTGGTTTACTTTCATTGCCGGTCTGGAAGGTAACTATGATTTTATGCTTACCGGTGAAGTCGGCAAAGGTTACAAAATTATAAAAATCTACTGGGAAGATGACCTGGGAGCTCTTCGCGAAAAGAAGAGTGTAACGGTCTGGTCGGACGCAGTTAATAATTTCACAGTGAATCTGCCGGCAGGAAAGATATATGTTCAAATGTACTACGATAACGGTGAATATTCGTTCTCTGTTGTATCACCTGAACCGAGATGCGGCGACCTTGACCATCCGTATCCGGTTGGCGATGCCAACCATGACTGCTTCGTCAACTTAGTCGATATGGCGTTGGTCGCTGAGAACTGGCTGACATGTACCGCACCTGGCGGTTGTCCTGAATAATTTAACGATTATTATCAACACTAATTCAAACCTCTGCGAATCGATATTATTCGCAGAGGTTTTTTTATACACCTGCCGCACAAAAACAGATAAAAAATTTCTTCAAAACTCCTTTTATACGCCCGATAATTAAGCTAAAAACAGGGGTTTTTGCCTGCAAAACACCCTGCATCTTGATTTAACTTCGCTTTTTTGATACAATTACCGCATAAGCACTGGAGGCAAGGACAAGGACAGGTCAGTTATAATTCCCCGTGCGAGGTTGAGGATGTCTGCGAATCTAACCGGGACGGCTGGGCCATTCATTCAATAATGAGGAATTGCTGCGTAAACAGCAGCCGTTTTGACAATATCAATGTAAATTGTGAAAGGATGATGTGTGATGAAAACGACAATGTTCTACATGGTAGTGCTATTTGCGGCTTTGACCGCGGCAGTCGGATGGGCAGAGGATCCGGACTATGGTAACGATTCAGCCAATGCCAGTGCGATAACGGCTGACGGCAGCACAGTCGCAGGCGTGCTCGCAGCAAGCGACGAGGATTGGTTCACTTATGTTCCTACTGCCAATACCAAGGTTAGTTTTACCCTTCGTAATATCGATTACAACTGGAAGAGCATATACATCTTTCAGGACACCGGCTGGGTGGACCTTATCCAGGCGACATATACAAATGTATATCACGATATTAACGGCGTAACCTGTTTTTTCGAGACGGACGATCCTATCTACATAAGAGTTAGCGGAAGTCAAGGCGGTTACGAGGTTACCGTTACGGAACTGACAACACATGCACCTGACGGCTTCGCCAATACACATGATGTCGCCGAGGTGATCGTGGTTGACGACCCGGCTGTTATCGGTACGATCTCCGCTGATGAATTGGACCATGTCGACTGGTTCGAGTTCAGCACGACAGCACTGCATCAATACCGTATCCGCCTAAGCCAACTCAATAATACAAATGTAAACTACAGTGTTTACGCTGCCGATGGAGTTACATCGTTGTACACCTCCAGAGACATGACCTTAACATCATGGTATGGCGACAATTTCAAGATCAAAGTGTATGGTGACACAAACAGGCTTGGCAACTACTATGAGCTTATTGTCGAAGATGTCGCAACGTTTACGGACCCTCACGGCAATACACCTGCCGAAGCAAGCGAACTGACTGTAGGAGTCGATTACGATTCAAGCATCGAATACAACAGTACGATCTACAATGATGAGGACTGGTTCGTGTTTACACCGGCAGGAAACGCCCTGTACCAGGTAACAGTGACAAATTACGATTACAACTGGAAGTCTTTCTATATCTATCAGGATAAAGGCTTTATAGACCTGACACAGGCGACATACAATAATGCATATTATGCCAGCGCTTCAAGGACTGTCTTCTTTGATGGTACGGAACCATGCTATATCAAAATGAATGGAGCGACTGGAACTTATAAACTTCGTGTCGACCAGGTAGCAATATATCCGCCTGACTCGTATGGGCAAAATTGCGGAGAAGCAACTCCAATAACTATTGATGCGCCAGCCACTATCGGAACGATTTCACCTGATCAAACCGTAAATCAGGACTGGTTCGTCTTTAACACAACGGCTTTGCATAAATATCGCATCACCCTGACACAAGCCGATAACAGCGACACAGCATTTTATCTCTACAACGCTGACTGTTCCACACAACTCCATGGGCGAACACGCGACATCACTGTTGTATCATGGTTTGGTGAGAACTTTAAGATACTTGTAGACGGCTATGTTCAAAAATTAGGGAACCAATACAATCTAAAGGTTGAAGAAGTTGACATACACGAAGACGATTTCCCGAACCTGTCTACACAGGCAGCAACGATAAACAAAGATGGAACCGTTTATGACGGAGTTGTCAATTTTGACGCCAACGTACAAGCCGATCAGGACTGGATGAAATTCGTCGCTCCGATCGACGGCAGCTACGAATTCACATTTAGGAACTTCGAGTACAACTGGAAATCCTACTACGTGTACAGCATAGACGAAGCGAACATACTGCACCAGGTATTCTACAGGAACGCCTACTTCAACACAGATGTTTACGGTCGTGAGTTGACTGCGGGGACCCATTACATAATGGTCTACGGCGGTACCGGAGCGTACCAGATAAGCGTACTGTCACCGGAACCTTTGTGCGGCGACCTGGACCATCCTTATCCGCCAGGAGATGCTAACCATGACTGTTATGTAAACATGGCCGACCTTGCGATGATGGCAGCCAACTGGCTGACCTGTACAGATCCAAATCCCCCATGTGCTGAGTAATTAGATATTAATTGTCAGCGGGCAACCTGAACCTCTGCGGATCGTAATAATTCGCGGAGGTTTTTTTAGGCTGATATAAACTATGCATTTACGATCCGTCTATGGATTCAAACAAAGATTGCATAGTCGACCTGCTGGACCTGGCTGAACTCGCCTCGCAATGGTTGATATGCAATTTTAACCTGCCTGAAGCATGTTATCTTTAGACAACTGCTCGCTGTAATGCAGGTCGATCATTTTCACATAAAACAACCCTCGAAATGCCGAAAAGTATATGACTTTTGCCGATTCTTCTATTCCAACTCTACCAATATTGCTTATAATTATTGTTGTATAATTGGTCATGATCGCAGCATTGCCGGTTAGTGCATGGCCTGTCTCAGAAATGGTCTTTTCAGGAAGGGCCTATATGAAAAAAGCATTTACCTTAATAGAACTGCTGGTGGTCATCTCGATTATTGCTTTGTTGCTGGCGATCCTTATGCCTGCTCTTGGCATGGTTAAGGAAAAAGCCAGGGCCGTCGTCTGCCGCACAAACGTCAGGCAGATCACTTTCGCGATGATAATGTACGCTGAAGATAACGGCGGCAAAAGTGTAACAATGGTCCATGCAATGGGTGAATACTGGTTCCACCAGATCGCTCCGTATCTTGGCGACGGCAAATACAAAGACGACCCGGCCAATCACATCAAAGGTTCGATGAAGGTCGCCTTCTGTCCTTCGACAAAGCGGCCGGATGATAGTCCTCCGGCCGGTAGTTCAGGGTACGGTTCCGTGAAAAAGACATGGCTTTTTCTGGGCGGAGAAGGCAGCTATGGAATGAACCTGTGGCTCCAGTCTGACAAAAGCAGTTTCTACGGCAAACAGGCACCGCTTAACGCTTATCAGCAAAACTGGTTTCCGAAGATGAGTACCGCACCGTCTAATGTTCCTGTTTTTGCCGATTCGATGTGGGTAGGCTCATGGCCTTTCGAGAAGTACGTACCGGTAAATGATTTCCAGGGAGGCGGGTACGGAACCGAAGCAAGCCCATCGTTCCCGCACACTGCAGGCGGTGAGGGATACTTAATGGCACGGTTTCTGCTGGACCGTCACAAGATGGCTGTCAATGTAGGCTGCGTCGACGGCAGCGCAACCGGTGTAAAATTGGAAAACATGTGGTCGATCAAATGGCACAGGAATTTCAGAACGACCGCCTCGGTCGATCTGGAACGTCCCTGGCCATAGAAGTAGTCGACAAACGATCCTCTTACCGCAGAATCTCACCTTTGGATACGTCACCTTTTATGTCGAGCAGTTGTATATTTGAGATCGTAC
>DAOWHR010000161.1 GCA_030641315.1 Anaerohalosphaeraceae bacterium
AAGGGCGAAGGCATTGAAGTCAACCAGAACCTTGTCGTTCACTGTATCGGACGCGGCCTTTCGGTTGTACACCGGGATATCGAAAGAGGACTTTGCCATTATCCGACAGACAGTTTTGACTATGCGATACTCTCACAGACGGTACAGACACTCAACGATCCGGCAACGGTTATCATTGAACTGCTCAGGGTTGCCAAAAAGGTGATCGTTAGTTTTCCAAATTTCGGTCACTGGAAATGCAGGCTCGGACTTTTGCTGAGCGGGCACTCGCCGCGGACCAAGCAGCTTCCGTTCAGGTGGTACGATTCGCCAAATAAACATTTCTTTACGATTAAAGACTTCGATGAGTTCTGTCAGGAGTTGAATATCAGGGTCGAAGCAAAAATACCTCTGACAAAAACACGTCCGAGCGCGGTGAAATTCGCACCAAACATTTTCGCCGAGCAGGCCGTATACCTTACAAGCAAATCTGAAACAACATCAAACCGAAAACAATGACGGGGGCACCATCTTAGCCAGACCAAATCTTTTTTACTAAGCAAGGAATTTCTACAATGAGAAAGTCAGTAACCAGCTTTATTGTAATTGTAAGCGTCGCTATTTATCTGTTCGGCTGCAATAATCAGTCATCCGCGGACATATCATCAAAGATAGAAATTGACAGTTCCATTAATTCATGTCCGAAGAACGTGATACTGTTTATCGGTGACGGGATGGGGCCTGAGCAGGTCAAGGCGGCAGGACTGTACGCAAACGGTATAAGCGGCTCTCTCAGCTTCGAGCAGTTTCCATACTCCGGCACGGCAACAACGCACTCGGCAAATAATAAGGTTACCGATTCGGCCGCTGCGGCAACGGCGATGGCTGCCGGAATAAAAGTCAAAAACGGTGTTATCAGCATGGCGATACCGGGCGACAAAAAAGAGCTTCCGACAATTCTAGAATATTACAAGGCCCATGACAGATCGGTCGGTCTTGTAACGACGGTGTACGTTACTCATGCGACACCGGCTGGCTTTGGCGCACATGCCTCAAGCAGAAACAAGACCACTGAAATTGGCAGGGACTATCTGAACGGATCACAGCCCAACGTCCTTATGGGCGGAGGCGGTCATGGAATATCAGTTAAGCGGGCACAGGCCGTCGGTTACACAGTCGTTACCGACCGGACCGAGATGCAGGCTGTCGATACGGAAAATATTACAATGCTGTCCGGCCAGTTCGAAGGCGAGATACCTTACGAATATGACGGCGTAGGGGACATGCCCCATCTGTCGGAAATGACCTCTACGGCGCTTAACATACTCGATAACGACACCGATGGATTCTTCCTGATGGTCGAAGGAGGCAAAATTGACTGGGCAGGTCACAAGCACGATTTAGAGAATATTATTTATGAGACCATCGAGTTTGACAGGTCCGTTTCAACTGCGTTCCAATGGGCAAAGGGCCGCAAAGACACCCTTATCGTAGTTACAGCTGACCACGAAACCGGCGGACTCAGCGTCGTCGAATCAAAAGGAAAAGGCAAATTCCCCAAAGTAAAATGGTCCACAGGCGGCCACACCCCTGTCCCGGTTGGTGTCTATGCATGGGGTTTGGGTGCTGAGAGCTTCACCGGTGAAATGGACAACACGGATATTCCTAAGAAGATCATGGGTCACTGATCCGCTGGTCGTCTGTAATATCGCATGGGTACTTCAAGCCCGTGCGATTCCATCAGTTGCGTGTCGGTCATAATTTTTTCTGCCGGTCCGTCTGCGATAATTTTGCCGCCGTCAACAAGTATTACACGCTTGCATAGGTCTGCCGCGAAATTCATCGAGCAGGTCGCGATAACAAGTGTCTGGTCAAGAGATGAAAGCAGGCCGATGAGTTTTTTTCGATTCGCCGGATCGAGACTGGTGTCCGGTTCATCCATGGTTATCACCTTCGGCTCCATAGAAAGCACGGTCGCGATCGCGGCAGCGCGTTTCTGGCCTGCTGAGATATGATGCGGCATCTTCTTTTCCATGCCCCCAAGCCCTACCTTGGAAAGAGCGTCTATCGTTCTCTTATCGACATCTTCGTTAGAAAGCCCCATGTTCAACGGCCCGAACGCGACGTCGTCATAGAGTGTGGGCATGAACAACTGCTCGTCCGGATCCTGCAGAACGGAATTGATGACCGTTCGGATATTCCTTGCGTTCTTCTGGACCGCCTCGATACCATCGACTTCGATCAGACCTGTACCTTTGATGAACATATTGATAGCAAGCAGTATGGTCGATTTGCCGGCACCGTTGGGGCCTATCAATCCGACTTTTTCGCCGTGTTCTATTGCCAGACTGATATCAGACAGGGCGTCTGTACCGTCGGGGTAGGAATACGAAAAGTTTTTGACAGTTATCGCGTTCGGCATTTGTCAGGCACTCGCTCTCGTCAAAAAAATCACAATTATCATGTATACAGCAAACACGGCCGTAAACCAAATATCGATACTTCCAAAACGCGACTTTGACGTTGACGGAAAATTGCCGTTAAATCCGCGTGCCTGCATCGCCAGGCTAATGTTGCTTGCTGAGTCAATGCTTGTTATCAAAAGATTGCCGATCATAGATGACACGGTTTTCAGTTCCTTTTTGAAACCAAGATAGCGAAGTGTTCGCATCCGGCGGGCACGAATGATATGCGATCCGCGGTCGACGAACAGAAAGATATACCTGTAAAGGAAACCGAGTTGAACAACTAAAATGCCGGGCATGCCGAGCTTTGACATTGCACCGAGCAGTTCATTGAACGGCGTCGTCGCGACAAGAGCTATCAGAGATGTAACTGTTATGGCGAATTTGCCCAGGATGGCACAGAATCGCAGCACCCCATCGGTCGTCTGCCATACCCAGGGACCGAATGTTACTGTTGTCGGCTGCTTACCATAGAACAGGCTCCAAACAGCAAAGAATATGATGAACGGGCTGACAAGGATCACCTGTTTGACAACAAACTTCATCGGCACCAGTCCGAGGACAAGTAACGCGAAAGGCCAGACCGCAAAATAAAAAAGGCTGCTTACCGAAGTTGGCGGTTGAGCGATAACCAATACGCTCAGCAACAGAGTTGTCAGCAGCTTTGTCCTTCCGTCCAGCCTGTGTATTATCGAACACTGGCCGGACAATCTGTCTATTTGAGCGTGATGCATTGGTACTACCGCATTTTTGAGTTAGTCGTTTTGGCCGTAGAGCCAGTCCTCATCGGCAAAACTGTAATCGACAAGCTCATTGTTAGAGAAATAAAGTCCTATCTCGTACTCGGCGGACTCCGGTGAATCAGAACCGTGTATGAGGTTATAACCCTTTGAACAGCTGAAATCTCCACGTATCGTCCCAGGTTCGGCATTGAAGCCAAACGTCGCGCCCATCATCTTGCGGGCCATAGGAATAATGCCATCAGCTTCCCATACCATCACCATAACCGGAGATGAGGCAAGGTATTTAACAACACCGTCGAAGAAAGGTTTGCCCTTGTGGACCGCGTAATGCTTCGACGCGAGATCTTCCGTGACCTGCATGAATTTTGCGCCTACAAGTTTAAAGCCTTTTTTCTCGAAACGGCTCATTATTTCGCCGACGAATTTTCGCTGTACGCCGTCAGGTTTTACGATTATCAAAGTTCTGTCTGACATTATTGTTCCCTATTGAAATTTAGTAAAAAAAAACTGCCCAATCGCCAGCATCGAAGATGGCCGTATTGGGCAGTGAATATCTTGTCGTCAATGTTATGACCCAGCCGGTATGATAAATATCTCAACACGTCTGTTTGCGGCTTTGCCCTCTTTTGTGTCATTGCTGGTGACAGGCCTGAATTCGCCGAATCCCCTGACGCTCAAACGCTCATTCGCAACGCCGTTGCCCGCAAGCTGGTTGAGGACAGCGATACCGCGATGAACCGAAAGGTGCCAGTTGGTCGGATGAAGTGCCTTGCTGTATTTGATCGGGTCGTTGTCGGTGTTACCAGCGACAATAACATGGAACTTTTCGCCGTCTGACGATGTTAGAATGGTGCCCAGCATTTTAACGGCGTCAATAGCCCCAGGCTGAACCTTGTCGCTGCCGGACTTGAACAGGAAGTCACTCTGGAATTTGAGTACGCCGCTTTCTTCGTCGAACGTTATAGTATCATTATTCGCAGCGAAATCACGCAGTGCCATATTCAATCCTGTCGGAAGCTTTACTGTGCTCGTCAGCATTGCGGCCCGGAGTTTTTCGATCAGGGCTTTTTTGGCCGCGATGTCAGCTTCCAGTGCTGCAATCTCAGCGTCTTTAGCGCTGGCGCCAACGGACATCTGACCTTGAAGTGCCGCAAGCTTACTTTTCAACTGGTTCAACTCGATCGTCGCTTCGCCAAGGTCTCTGCGGAGATCGTCGATAGTTTGAGCCTGGATCCGGTTCTGGTCCTTCAGGCCCTCGTGTTCCTGTGCCGAGATGCACCCGCTGCCCCAGATGACCATTGAAGCGACAATAATAACTACGAATAGTTTAGCAATTCTCATAAAGGTATCCTTTCCAGACAATATGATCGTACTACACATGAAAACTCGAACCGAGCATCCATCTTAACAAGTGATATTGATCCGTCAAACGCTGCCAAAGCCGGAGTTAATTATCTCTTCTTTCCCTTTTTACCTTTTTTGGTTTTTTTATCTTTCTTTGCCTTTGCGGGCTTATCGGACTTTGCCCCGCTGTTGCTCATCGTATAACCTACCAATACAATAAGTCCCACCAGAACGCAAAGGCCGATCGTTCCGTACATAAGGTAGTCCTCGACGTATCCGACCAGCATTGATGTTGTGCCTACTGTGGCATTTACAAGGATTACCGCAGCCAGAATGGTAACAGCGAAAGGCAGCAGTAAAGCGATTCCGCAGGCGTTACTCATCGGATCCGGCGCTGATTCGACGTACTGCGCTATCGGCGCTGGCGAATATGCGGGCCCGCCGCTGACAGGCATTGCTGCCGGAGATGATTCCTCAAATATCTTGTCAGCTTCTTCGGTGATCTCGCCTTCGTCAACTATACCGCCTTCGCCTGCTTCGGCTTCTTCTATCGAAGGCAAAATGTCATCGAGAACGGCACCAAGTGAAGTGTCGTCTGCCTGAAGAGAAAGGTCAAGTAATCCCGAACCGCTGCCGACACTGTCAAGATTCATATCGTCGTCAAGATCGCCGATGGCGCTCGCGGCGCCGGTTTCGACTAACTTTGTTTCGCTGCTGCCGTCATCCGGGATATGAAATTCTCCTTCGCTTTCAGAAAGGA
>DAOWHR010000097.1 GCA_030641315.1 Anaerohalosphaeraceae bacterium
ATGCTCCGCCGCCGTGGCCGCCACGTCCACCGTAAGTGTCTACGATAATCTTTCTGCCTGTAAGTCCGCAGTCACCCTTTGGTCCGCCAATAACAAAACGACCGGTCGGATTGACATGGATAATTATATCTTTGTCGACAAGTTTCTTAGGCAGTACAGGCATTATTACCTGTTTGAGAATCTCTTTTTCTATTGTTGCATGAGTTACATCCGGGCTGTGCTGGGTAGAAATAACAACAGTATGTATTCTGCTGGGTTTTCCCTTGTCATCGTACTCGACAGTTACCTGACTCTTGCCGTCCGGCCTTAACCATTTCAGTTTTTTCGATTGACGCACTTTTGTGAGGCGGTTGGTGAGTTTATGTGCCAGGTAGACGGGCAGCGGCATCAGGACAGGAGTTTCTTTACACGCATAGCCAAACATTAGTCCCTGATCTCCTGCGCCCTGTTCCTTGTGCAATCCAGCTCCTGTAGTGACGCCCTGTGAGATATCCGGGCTTTGGTGGTCGATCGAAACGATGACGGCACAATCCTCTCCGTCAAATCCGATGGCCGGATCGTTGTAACCGATCTTCTTTACGGTTTCGCGTACGACAGAAGGTATGTCAACATAGGCCTTGGTTGTTATTTCGCCAGCCACTATTACAAGACCGGTTGTAACCATAGTTTCGCATGCAACACGGCTGTTCCTGTCCTGAGCAATCATTGCGTCAAGGACCGCATCGGATATTTGATCGGCGACCTTGTCAGGATGACCGATTGTCACAGATTCGCTTGTGAAAAGATGTCCGCCATTGGCAGGATAGTTCTTCTTAACATTTCGTTTAGCCATAGAATAATCTCCCTAAAAATTGGCAAAGTCATTAGTAATGGCGCATTATACAGGTAGGATCGACTCCAGTCAATAATAAGAGGTGGTGCATTTGAAGAAAATAACTGCCCTGAAACAAGAGGGGGGTTAGTTGATTGAGGGCCTCTGTTCGTTTAGCCACCAGTTGAAAGGCTGGAAGTCAACCTCAAAGCTTTGTGATTCGATGTATTCGGCATCTTCCGGTTTCATGTAGCCAACGATGAAGTTCAATACAGACTTGATATGCGGATCGTATTTGCGGAATTTTTTGATCTGTGCGAATTTTGAGTTGATGAAATCGTCTTTATACCAGTTAAAAATGTCGGACAGGTAAACAACTTTTTTAGCCTTGTCTATCTTGACCCCCTTATCGCTGCGTACAAACTTCCTTACCTGGTCATCAAGCTGCTCATCGAGTTTGTTTGGTTCGTATACTTCGTTTCTAAGATTTGCGCTTCCCATGCAGGCAAATGAAAGGGCAAAGGGCACGCGTATATCCTTGAAGCCCTCAAGAAGTTCTTCTTTTTCGATCTCTTCGAGTTTATAATCAAACTCGATAACATTAAAATAGGCCCTGTTCCTTCCTTCGGCTATCTGTTTGATACTGTTTTCAGGATATAGAAAGCCAGCGAAAATGCGTTTCTCAATAGGGTAATTGTTTACAATGAGCTGCAAGGTCAGTGCATTATGAGTGTTTATCCAGAAAGCCTTTTTCTGAGCTTTCGAAGAGAAGAAGAACTCAGCGGTATGCTGGTCAAGCTCTCGTGTCGCGCTGTATAGATCCCCACGTTTTCTTCTTAATTTTCTGTAGTTGACGTTGCCATCTTTGTCGACGTATTCAGCTAGTATGTTACCGTATTTTTTGTAGAATACCTCGCCCAGTATTTCGACCTGTGTTTCATCATTGTCCGAAGTCGAATTTTCAGCAGGCTTTGTCTCTGATGCAATGTTGTCCTTATTATCGCTTGCCTGACTGTCTTCTGTGCTATCTTTGTCGGTGATCTCATTTGGGTCGTTATTTGAACGGGGGACACTGGACCTATCTGCCTCGTTAGAATTCAAATCTTCCGCAGGCTTTGCCCCTGATACAATATTGCCCTTATTATCGCTTGCCTGACTGTCTTCTTCGCTGCCTTTGACTTTTTTTGATGCTGAATCTTTTGCCGCACTTTTGACGGTGATCTGATTTGGATCGTTACTGGAACGGCGGGCATCGGACTTATCCGCCTCGTTGGCGACCGCAACACGAATTGTCGGGGCCAGACAAACCAACGATCCGGCAATGATCGCAATTGATAATGTTATGAATTTAGAAGCCATATAGTAAGTTTATAAATCCTGTATTAGAATAAAACTATCATAAGTTATTTATATCGATAATGAAAATAATTTCACAAAATTATATTAATGGGCCGATAATGTGTTTCCATTTCCGGCCGTTGTTAGATGAATATTCTTTCAGTCAATACCGCGGTCTTGATAGATCTATAAAAACATACTGGATTATTGGATACAATGTTCACTTTTCACTGTTTCAGATCGCGATAATGTCATTTTTTTGCATTTTCAAAGAGCATTTTTGTTGGTAAAGAACAGTCTTCGATAATTTAAGAAATAGTATATTAATTTATATGGTTTTATATCGACATTTTTTCTGACCGGCATAATCGGGTGCTTAAGCAACAAAAGGGTCTTAATTATCCACACTCTGTGCCTTCAAGTGTTCTGTTTGTGATCACGGGGTAAGTGAGATGCTACGTTATTAGTGAGACTTGAAAATTCGTTTTTTCTGACCGGCTTAACCTGAATGAATTGCCTTGACATCTTATCTTCTCTGGAGTATTTTTACGTTTCTGAATTATTCCTGAGTTTCAGGTTTTTCGGCAGGTTTTGTGACTTTATTCACTTACAACCTGCCTAACAGTATAAAATATTAATTAGGATCGCAGAACTATGCTCAAAAAAGCATTATTAACCGTTTGTGTCGTCGTTTTATTAATTGCTGGTTCAATCGCTGATGCTGCAAGTACTGACCAGATCGATGATTTCAGGGCCAAAGCTCTCAATGCCGCCCGTGCCCTAACCGATTCTGAAGCACAGATCATCGAAAATTTCATTTCCAGTTCGTTCGATGAGATGCTCAATAGCTTCGAGATTTCTGAGATACTGGCCATAAAGACCAGTATTGTTTCACGCAAAGGGCCTTCCAAGCCAACTGGTTACTCGAATGCTTATAATAAATTCCTCGAAAAAAATCTTCGCAGCGTAGCTGGTGAGATAAATGCACTGGAATCAAGCTCCCGCAAGAATCAGTTGCTGGTTAACCTGATCGTTCTTGCAGCCGAAACTAAAAGCTATGATCTTGCCGACTTTGCGTTGACTATGATCGATAGCGATAACGTGGTTGTACGATACTGGGCCGTCAAATGTATTGCCAACAAGACAGTTATCGCCCAGTTCAATTCAGTCTCTGAATCCGATAACGAGTTAAACAATGCAATCATCGCGGCCTTTGACAAGTTGCTGGATGCTGAGTCAAGTCCAGAGATACTGGGACTTCTGGCAACTTTTGCCGCTCAGTCAACCGATTCCATGGTTGAAGATATGCTTATTAAGGTCGTTGACAAACGTATCAAAAAGTATGAGGACTGGACCGTTAAGAATGAGTTTGTCGATTCGAACCTTCTTAAAAGGCTTACCGATAAGATGATCGCTTACAAAACAAGTGCGGCAAATGCTCGATGGTCCATGAGATTTGCACAGCTTTATTCTTATATCGTTCAAAGATACATAGCCGGCGCTGACATTCTTGACGAGGCTTCACTTGAATATCTCAAGTCTGCGATCGCTGAAGCAGAGAACAGTTCCTTTGCGAAGCTGCTTGGCAGAACTCAGCCGGTAATAAAAAAAGCTCTCGAAAAGAAAGATCCCGGGCAGTTGAAAAAAGAGATTGATTCCCTTCTCGGATCAGCTTCCAGGCAGGGACGTCTGGCCTATGAGTTTAAATACGATTACGGCAAGAACAGCTCCGGTCAGTCGATAACCGCACCGAAAAAGTTGCCTGCACCTCCGTCGCCGCAGGCCGATACCGGCGTATGATCAAATTCTCTTTCGTATCTGTTTTCATATAACTTTCAAGTTTTTGTGTGTTAACTTTTTATAGGTTTACGGCAAGGCAAGTAAGTGATAACGAATGATTGGCATCGAAGGCTTATACTGTTAATTCTGATCTTGCCGACAATTCACACAGGCTGCAGGAAGGATCCCGCTGACGAGAAGGGGATGGTTCTAAGGCAGGCACTGCTAAGCAAACCCCAGACGCTTGACAGCGGCAACATGTCAGATGTCTACTCGATGATGGTAGGGGGGGATATATACGAGCCGCTATATACCTATCACTATCTCAAACGCCCTTACGAACTGATCCCGCTTAGTGCTGACGGGATGCCTGAAGTCAGTGAAGATCATCTGACTTATACCATCAAGATCAAAAAAGGTATACTGTTTCAGGACGATCCGTGTTTTAGAGGTAGTAAGGGCCGCGAAGTTACTGTGCATGATTATATATTTGCTTTTAAGCGAATGGCCAATATTAAATTCATCAATGTGAACTGGTCTGGATGGCAGAACAAGATTGTCGGGCTTGATGACTTTCATGAATATACCAGGCAATTCAAGGACGAATATTCAGTTGACTATTCTAAAGAAGTTGATGGATTACTGGCTCTTGACGACCACACCATTCAAATTAAGATGGTCAAGCCTTATCCTCAGTTTATTTCGGCATTGGCTGATATTTGCCTTTCGCCGGTAGCGCAGGAGGCAGTCAACTATTATAAGGACGAGATTAACAGTCATCCTGTGGGGACCGGTCCATATAGGTTGAATAAGTGGCACAAGGGCAGCTATCTGATAGTTGTCAGAAATAATAACTGGCGCGGCGAAAAATACCCAACCGAAGGCGAGCCTGGTGATGCCGAAGAGGGACTGCTGGACGATGCCGGCCGGGAACTTCCATTTGTCGATGCGGTTTACTGGACGATATTTAAGCAGCAGCAGCCCGCATGGCTTAGTTTTCAGAAAGGTTTGCTGGACTCAAAGTCAATCCCTAAAGATAATTTCAAAGAAGCTATTACCAGTGAGACGGGACTGTCCGAGGAGATGAGAGAACGGAACATTAGACTTGTCAAATTTGTCGATCCTTCAGTTTTCTGGATAGGCTTCAATATGAAAGATAAGGTGCTAGGCAATAACCTTCCTCTTCGCAAAGCTATATCTCTTGCTATTGACAGAGAGCGGTTCATCGATATTTTTTTCAACGGCCATCATGTTGCAGCTCATGGTTTCATCGCACCAGGCAGGGATTCGTATGATCCTGAGATAAACAAATGTGGCTATTCAAGGTATGATCCGGAGCAGGCAAAGTTGCTGATAAAAGAAGCAGAGTTGATTTGCGGAGATTCTATTGCCCCATTGAAACTGAACATGCCGGGCAGCGGGACATTTTTTACTCAATATGGTCAATTCCTGCAGCGTTCATTTGAAGATGTCGGCCTGACGCTTAAAGTTGATTATATGGATCTGCCGACATATATGGAACAGACAGCAAAGGGCAAGTCACAGCTTTTTGCTTCCAGTGCAAGTGCCGTGTCGCCTGATTCGCTGGATGTTCTTGGTATGTTCGCGACAAAGAATTTTGCTCCGGGAAGCAACTTGTTCTTTTATTCAAACTCTGAATTTGACAAGCTCTATGAAGAAGGCGAAGTAATGTTCCCATCCGACCAGAGGAACGAACTCTATCGTAAGATGGAAAGAATGGTAATGGAAGATTACCCCGCTGTGTTTCTTAATCATCGCGTGTCTTATGTTTTGTATCACGATTGGAACCGGAATGTTAAGCCTCATGCATTTTCTTTCGGTCTTACTAAGTATAGAAAAATCGATGTCGAAAAACGAAACAAATACAAAGACCTGCTTAGATCGATAAGGTGATCTGTATATGCCTGCTTATATCATCAGAAGACTGTTGTACATGATTCCAATTGTATTTGGAGTGCTGCTGCTTACATTTTTGCTCTTTAATGTTGTTGGAGCCGATCAGGCGGTTTACAGATTGGCCGGTAACAATCCTACGCCGGAGATACTGGACGATATCCGGCATGAGCTTGGCTACGACAAGCCGTTGATATTTTCCATAGACAGTCAGTTTGTGACACATGTTAAAAAGGCTGTTACGTTTAACTTCGGCAAGGCTCTCGATAAGGAACCGATCATTGATAAACTTAAGAACGGTGTTCCATACAGTCTTGCTTTGACAGTACCGATGTTCTTTGGGATTGTCGTAACATCTGTTTCGCTTGCGATTCTGGCAGCGTTTTATCGTGGTACATGGTTTGACCGCATCATATTATTGATCTGTGTTGCCGGGATGAGTTTTCCGTATCTCAGCTATATCATATTCGGTCAGTATTTTATCGCTTACAAGTACGATCTGTTTCAGATATACTTCTCGCCTCAACGATCGATCTGGTCCAATGCGGCGCTGCCGATCCTCATAGGAATTGTTGTTGGCATAGGCGGTAATGTCCGCTTCTACCGAACGGTCATGCTCGACGAGATCAATAGCGGCTACATCCGAACGGCCTTTGCCAAGGGGCTTTCAACCAGGGTTGTTCTTTTTAAGCACCTGCTTAAAAACGCAATGATCCCTATCATTACCAACACAGTTCTCACTTTACCGTATTTGTGTCTTGGTTCGCTTCTTCTGGAGAGTTTTTTCGGTATTCCAGGTATAGGAGGCATTACTCTTGACGCGATCGAGAGCAGAGATTTCAGCGTTATCAGCACGATGACATTTATCTTTTCGATCCTGTTCGTAATATTCAATCTTATCAGCGATGTTTGTTACGCGTTCGCCGATCCCAGAATATCTTTTGATTAATGTAAAGTTAATTTATGAATGAGGATAACATAAATAGTTTTCAGCGTTCGAGCCTGTGGCACGATGCTTTTCGAAGGCTTAGGAGACGTAAGTTTGCTATGGTCTGCTTCTGGATAGTTGCAGGTTACTTCGCTCTGGCAGTCTTTGTCTATATCGCTGAATCTATCGATCCGACCATGTCCGCTATCAACTGGAAGGAGCAGCTTGGCCAAGGCATGGAGTATCAGCGGCCATCGCTTTGTTCTGTAAAGACTATTTTCGGGACCAACTTTTTAGGTCAGAGCACGCTGATCAGTACGTTGTACGGTGTCAAGACAGCATTGGCCGTTGCGTTTGCCGCATCTGTTATCAGTATTATGATCGGTGTTCCGCTCGGTGCCGCAGCAGGGTACTTCGGGGGAGTTGTCGATGACATTGTCGTCTGGATATATTCTACGCTTAGCAATATTCCGTGGATAATTCTTGTCATGGCTTTTGCGGTAGTGCTAAATGACGACAAGATCATGGGAGGTAAACTTTCCGGAGAGCCTGGCGTTTATCTTGCGATTGGTCTTACAAGTTGGGTCGGCATATGCAGACTCATCCGTGGTGAGATAATAAAACGCAAGGAAAGCGAATATGTTTTGGCCGCCAAAGCTGTCGGCTGCTCTAATTCAAGGATAATTTTCAGGCATCTTCTTCCTAATGTATTTCACATTATAATAATAAATTTTTCACTGCGGTTCGTTTCATTCATTCACATGGAGGTTATAATAAGTTTCCTGGGTCTTGGTGACGCGAACAAACCGAGCTGGGGAAAGATGATAAGCGCCGCAAGCAGCGAACTGACCCGCGGAATATGGTGGGAGATGACTGCGGCGACGATGGCGATCTTTGTGCTGTCGTTGGCACTGAATATTTTCGGCGATGCCCTGCGCGACTGTCTGGATCCAAAGTTGAGAATGGAAAGGTGAAATGAACGAAAATATCCCATTGCTGTCAATAAGAAATCTTTCGACACACTTCTTTGTCGAAGAGGGTGTCGTAAAAGCTGTTGAGGATGTCAGTTTTGATGTCGCCGAAGGTAAGACACTTGCTGTTGTAGGAGAATCCGGCTGCGGCAAAAGTGTTACCGCTTTGTCGGTGATGGGGCTTGTGCCTGAATCCGCAGGTAGAGTTGTGGACGGTCAAATTCTGTTTAGAGGGGATGACCTGCTGAAAAAGACTGAAAGCCAGATGAGGCGGATAAGGGGAAACGAAATCGCGATGATCTTTCAGGAGCCTATGACCAGCCTTAATCCGGTTTTCACAATCGGCAACCAGATCGTCGAAGCCGTTAAACTACATCAGGGCATTAAGGGTGAACATGCGTGGAGTCACGCGGTCGAAATGCTGCGTAAGGTTGGTATCGCCGATCCCGCACGACGTGTCCGCGAATATCCGCACCAGATGTCAGGCGGGATGAGGCAGCGTGTTATGATCGCTATGGCTCTTTGCTGCTGGCCCAGTCTGCTCATCGCTGATGAGCCAACGACTGCCCTGGATGTTACAATACAGGCCCAGATACTCGAACTGCTTCGTGAGTTGCAGAAACAGCAAAACATGTCGGTGATGATGATAACGCATGACCTTGGCGTAGCAGCGGAAAACGCCGATGATGTGGCAGTGGTGTACGCATCAAATATTGTTGAAACAGCTTCGGTTGCTGCGATCTTTGAGGAACCTCTGCATCCCTATACACAGGGTTTGCTTCGTTCAATGCCCAGATTGGGGCAGAAAATGGAACGTCTTGAATCTATCGGCGGCAGCGTTCCAAACCCGCTGCATTTTCCCCAGGGCTGCAAATTTCACCCTCGCTGTCCGATCGGAGTGAGTGACCAACGCTGCCGGACGCAGCAGCCGCAACTCAGGGAAGTTGCCCCAGGCAGATGTGCAGCCTGTTTCCACGCAAAAGGATATGGTGATTGACAACAAATTGTTTAATTGGACAGAAATATATACATGTCACAGAACGGTAAAAATCTTGTTGAAGTAAAAGATCTGAAGACATACTTCCCCGTCCGTAAGGGCATGCTGAAGCGAACGGTGGGCCATGTCAAAGCTGTTGACGGAGTCAGCTTTAAGATAGAATCCGGCAAGACGCTGGGGCTTGTCGGTGAAAGCGGATGCGGCAAAACAACAGTCGGCAGATCAATGCTTCGGCTCACAAAGGCCACAAGCGGCGAAGTTTTTTTTCAGGGCCATGAGGTTTTTAAGGAGTCCCGGGCGGGTCTTAAACGCCTTCGCCGTAACATGCAGTATATTTTTCAGGACCCGTACGGCTCGCTTAATCCGAGAATGACAGTCGGCAGCATTATCGCTGAACCGCTGAGAGTTCATAGTGTTGGCTCGCCCGAGCAGCGTTGTGAAAATGTAAATGAGATTCTGAAAAGGGTTGGACTGTCGAGTGACCACGCTCGAAGTTATCCGCATGAATTCTCTGGCGGTCAGCGTCAGCGTATCGCTATCGCACGGGCTTTGGTTCTTGAGCCTGATTTTGTTATCTGCGACGAACCGGTCAGCGCTCTTGATGTTTCGATCCAATCCCAGATCATAAATCTTTTGCAGGATCTGCAAAGGGATATGAGATTGACATATCTGTTTATAGCCCACGACCTGGCGGTTATCGAACATATCAGTGACTATGTTGCAGTGATGTATCTGGGTCGAATCGTCGAGTACACAAGTGCAAAAAGGCTCTACGAAAGCCCGCTTCATCCATATACAAAGGCCCTGATCAGTGCGATACCAGAGTCGAAACCCATCAAAGATAAACAGCGGATAGTTCTGGACGGTGAAGTGCCAAGCCCTTCAAATCCGCCTTTGGGCTGTCCGTTCCACCCTCGATGTCCCGTTGCCGAAGCAAGATGCCGTCATGAAGTTCAGTCGCTAGCGGATGTTGGTACGGAAACTGAGCACCTTGTTGCCTGTTTTAGGGCTTTAGAGGGTGAAAAGTAGGGTCATTTCAGGAATTTCTCAAATTCATCGTTGTCGTAAATGGCAATTTCCGATAAAATAAGCTTATCCTTTACTTTCTGAAGGATAAACCGGAGAGTTTGTATTTATCGAGACGCAGAGGATATGGAACCCAAAGACCTGGTCAATATTGAAACAATAAGCGATGTTACAGTTGCTTCTTTTAACGCTTCGTCTATATGCGGAGTTGAAAGATTTGAGCTGATCAGCAACAGGCTTCGTGGATACGTTCAGGAGAACAAACCGGCAAGGCTGGTGGTTGATTTTAATGGTGTCAAATTTTTCTCTTCGCAAATGCTGGGTTTGCTTGTCGACCTCTGGCGAAAAACCGGTCAGGTCAACGGCAAGATGCTTATAAGCGGTATCAATCCGCAACTTGGCAGAGTATTTAAGATCACCAACCTTGACAAGATATTTCAGTTTTATCCAGACCGCGATCAGGCCGTAAAGGCAATTTGCGGCATCTGAAATAAATTTTATGATTTATTAGGGGCGATTCAGTATGTATATCGAAACACAGTTTTCTGTTTTCATGATCAACAAGCCGGGGGTGCTGGCACAACTTCTTGAAAAATTCGCAAAAGCAAAAACAAACATCATCGCTCTGACGATGATGGATTCGGTCGAACATGGCGTACTCAGGGTTGTCGGTAAGAATGCCGACGGTATCCGCAAAGTACTGTCCCAATTGAACACACAATTCAACGAAACAGAAGTGCTTTGTGTAACGCTGTCGAACAGTTCGGGTGCGCTTGCTGATGTTACCGCCAAACTGGCAAAGGCACATATCAATATCACCTACGCGTATTGCACCGCAGGGGCAACCGGAGGAAGGACCACCGGCATCCTTAAAGTCGCCGATGTTAAAAAAGCAATCAAGACCCTAAAGTCTCCTGTCAAAAAAACAACCAGGTCCAAGACAGTAAAACGCGCACCTGTCGCTAGAAAGAAATAGCCGTTGCCTATTCAACCGTAACACTTTTAGCAAGATTTCTCGGTTTATCGACATCGTGTCCACGCAGTACAGCAGCGTGATATGCCAGCATCTGCAAAGGAATGACCGTGACTATCGGCTGTAACTGCTCGGTCACATCGGGTACGGTTATCAGGTGGTCGGCATATTGTTTTATGTTCTCGTCACCTTCGGTTGCGATCACGATAGTTCTGCCGCCTCTTGCGCGAACCTCTTCGATATTGCCTATAACCTTGTTATACTGCGATGATTTTGTGGCGATAAATACCGCGGGCATATTGTTGGTAATAAGCGCGATAGGTCCATGCTTCATTTCCGCCGCGGGAAGCCCCTCAGCGTGAATATAGCTAATCTCTTTAAGTTTTAATGCTCCTTCAAGTGCTACCGGATAGTTCACTCCGCGTCCGAGGAAAAGCCAGTTTTCTTTGTCAATATTTGCTTTTGCTATCTGCTTAATATGCTCTTGCTGCTTGAGGACGCTTGCGATCTTATCCGGAAGTTGTGAAAGTCCTGTCAACAGTTCCGCTGACAGATCATAGCTAAGATGCCTTCTTCGCCCAAGTTCAATTGCCAGCATTGTCAGCACCGCAACCTGCGCGGTAAATGCTTTGGTGCTTGCAACTCCGATCTCGGGTCCGACCCGCAGATATACCCCTGCGTCCGTCGTTCGTGCGATTGTGGAACCCACAACATTTACCATCCCAAGTACGGTCGCTCCTCTTTCCTTTGCGTGTTCGATGGCAGCAAGCGTATCAGCCGTTTCACCGGACTGGCTTATTGCGATAACGATAGTACCGTCTTCGATGATCGGATTTCGATATCTAAATTCGCTTGCGTATTCGACTTCGGCAGGTATTCTGGCTATCTGCTCAAACAGAAATTCACCGACAAGGCCTGCGTGCCATGCTGTGCCGCATCCGGTGAGAATAATTCTCTTTGTCCTGGCAAGGTCACGGAGTTGATCCTGCAAACCGCCAAGAACAACTCTTGTGTTTGCAATGTCGACTCTGCCTTTAAGGCATGTCTCGATAGCAGTCGGCTGCTCGGCGATTTCCTTTTGCATGTAATGTTCATACGTGTCAAGTTCTATAGCTTCGAGCGAGAATTCGATGTCCTTGAGAGTTTTTGTGATCTGGATGTTGTCAATTGTCTTTGTATGAAAGTTATTGCCCTTTATGGTTACCATCTCATTATCACTGAGATAGATCGCTCGTGTTGTATGTTCAACGATCGCCGATGCGTCTGAGGCGATAACAAACTCATTTTCACCCACACCAAGGATTAGCGGACTTCCCTTTTTGGCGCCAATCAGCATGTCAGGATAATCCGAACACATTATAGCAAGGCCGTATGTTCCGACCAGTTCGCTAAGTGCCTGTTGAACGGACCACTCGAACTTATTTTCGCTTTGACAGGTTGTGTTGTCAAACTCGTTTTCGGTATTGAAGAAATAACCGATCAGGTTGGCAACAACCTCGCTGTCTGTTTCGCTCGAAAACTCATACCCTTTGCTTTGGAGCCATTTTTTCAGCGTGGAGTAGTTTTCGATTATTCCGTTGTGAACGATAGATATTTTGCCGCTGAAGTCCATGTGCGGATGCGCGTTTGCTTCAGTTGGCTTGCCGTGAGTTGCCCATCTGGTATGGCCTATGCCCAGTATCTCATCGCAATTGTCAACCGGAAGTGACTGCTCAAGGCCGTTCATCCTGCCTGTTGTCTTATGAACCCTAAACCCGCTGCTGCTTAGCAGGGCGATACCTGCTGAGTCATACCCGCGATATTCAAGTCGTTTCAGCCCTTCAACCAGTATCGGCTGAGCATCTTTATGTCCAAGATAAGCAACTATTCCACACATAATATTTCCCTAACAAAACTCGAGAATGTCATTTTAGTATCCTATTTCCTAATATCGGCACAAAAGGGACGCCAATAAAGTACTACATTATATTTTACCAGTGATGTTGAGGTTTTGCATGAAATATTATTGTGAAATTTAATATACCCATATAAAGCCTTGCTGGATATGGCTTTATGTTATTTGGGCATCTGGTGTGGCCGGTATTTTTGAAAGATTTGACTTGAAAAGTTAGTTTGGACTAACTATATTAGTGTTGATTAAGACCAAGGTGCGTATGGCAACTGCAAAAACTGAAAAATTGAGTGCCTCTCTTGAAGATTACCTTGAGGCGATATACAACCTCTCTGTAGACGGCAGTGTCGCCAGAAGTAAAAATATTGCTCAGGCGCTTGAAGTTTCACGGGCTTCTGTAACAGGCGCCCTGCGAATCCTTGCTGAAAAGCAGCTTGTAAACTATAAACCTTATGGTTATATAACTTTAACAAAGCAGGGTTGCATTGAGGCACAGCGGGTAGTCCGAAAGCACAATATTATCGAAAAGTTTTTTGTGGATGTGCTTGGTGTTGAACATACCGTCGCCCAAAAGGCCGCCTGTGAAGCCGAACATGCTTTCGGGCCGCAGATAGTCGAAAAGCTGCTTTGTTTCATAGAATTTGTAAATAGTTATAATAAAAATGGTTATGATCTTCATGATGAGTTCAGATCATTTTTCAGAAAACATGGAAGCATCGCTGCTGGAGATAGCAATTAATGAATAATGAGATAGAAATGTCGCTTTCAGAAGCGATAGCGGGGCAAAAAGTCAGCCTTGCTTCAATCGATGCTGGTCAGGAACTAAACAGCAGACTTGCCGCTATGGGAATGGTACCGAATGTGATCATGACCATTGTCAGCAATGCTTCAAGCGGGCCTTTAGTGGTCAATGTTAAGGGTTCTAAAATTGTCCTCGGCAGGGGGATGGTTGGCAGAATAATGGTTCGGAATGTGAACAACGGATAATTATCATTTTTTTTATAATTAAAGTTAGCCTTAGCTAACTTATTAGCTTCCAAGGTAATTTATGAAGAAATTAAACATTGCTTTTGCCGGCAATCCCAACAGCGGTAAAACGACTCTGTTTAACGCATTGACAGGTGCACGTCAGCATGTGGGTAACTATCCGGGAGTTACTGTCGAAAAAAAGCATGGGATATGTAAATACAAAGACTACGAATTAAACATCGTGGATCTGCCTGGAACCTACAGCCTTACAGCTTATTCCGTTGAAGAACTTGTCACCCGTGATTATATCATCGATGAAAGGCCCGATGTTGTCGTCGATGTTATCGACTCATCTAATGTCGAACGCAATCTATACATGGCTGTACAGTTAATGGAGATGAATGTTCCGCTTGTTCTGGCGTTTAATATGAGTGACATCGCTCGCCAGAATGGTATCATTTTCGATCTGAAGCAGTTGTCACTTTTGCTGGGCGTCCCGATAGTTATGACAGTCGGCAACAAGTCAAAAGGGCTTGATGAACTGCTCGAATCTATTGTCAGTGTTTCAAGCAACCCTCCAGCTAATACATCAGACCGCATTCATTACGGCTCTGAGATCGAAGAAGAACTTCAAAATATCCAACGTACTCTTGACGGCGAGCATGATCTCGTCGAAAAATACGGCAAGCGTTTTCTCGCGTTGAAATTGGTTGAAGATGATAAAGAGATCCTCGCCCAGGGGCATACAGACAAGATTCTTGGTGCGGTCAAAACAAGCCGTCAGCATCTTAGGACAATATTCGGTGATCTGCCGGACATTATAATCGCCGAACGCAGGTACGGTTTCATATCCGGTGCCTGTCAGGAATCGGTAAAAAGCACAACCGAACTTCGTCACGATATCAGTGACATGATCGATGCGGTACTTACCCATCGGACGATAGGTCTGCCGATATTTATCGTTTTGATGTACCTTGTATTTCAGATGACCTTCTTTTTCGGGCAATACCCTATGGGGTGGCTCGAATCTTTTTTCGGGTGGTCGGCAAGAATGATAACTGAATTCTGGCCAGGCTCTGCTGACAGTGCATTGCTCTCGCTGATCGTTGACGGTGTCATTAGCGGTGTAGGCGGTGTAGTTGTTTTTCTGCCGAATATATTACTGCTTTTCTTCGCGATATCCATCCTTGAAGATTCCGGCTATATGGCCCGCGCTGCATTTATCATGGATCACATAATGCACAAGATAGGACTCCACGGCAAAAGCTTTATTCCGATGCTGATCGGTTTCGGCTGTTCTGTCCCTGCGATCATGGCGACCCGTATACTTGAAAACAAAAGAAACCGCTTTACGACGATAATGGTAATTCCGCTGATGAGCTGCGGTGCCAGGCTTCCGATCTATATATTGTTAACCGGAGCGTTCTTTGCGAATAACAAGGGGCTGGTAATGGCGATCATATATTTTACCGGTATTCTGTTAGCTGTTGTTTGTGCCAAGCTGCTTCGGGGAACGATCTTTAAAGGTAAGACAACACCCTTCGTGATGGAACTGCCTCCGTACCGTGTTCCGACAATGCGCGGAGTCCTTATTCATATGTGGCAGAAGGGGTGGATGTATCTTCGAAAGGCCGGTACGATAATACTTGGTATCTCAATCATTCTCTGGGCAGCGGCGACATATCCAAAGCCTGATGAATCAAGCCTTGCGGGCCTTTCGCACGAAGAAGCTCAAAACGTGCAGTTGAAACATTCCATAATCGGCCGCGTCGGTGTCGGGATCGAAAAAGTTATCAAGCCAATAGGTTTTGACTGGAAGATAGGTACCGCACTTGTGGGCGCCTTTGCAGCGAAGGAGGTATTCGTTTCTCAGATGGGCATTGTCTATTCACTTGGAGCCGATACCGAAGCCAGCTCGGAGGCACTCCAGAAACGATTGCAGGTTGACTATACACCTTTGCAGGGCTTTTGTGTAATGCTCTTTTGCCTGATCTCAATGCCCTGCGTTGCGACGGTTGCCATGACAAGGCACGAAACGGGATCATGGATGTGGGCACTGTTCCAGGTAGTCTTTCTGACGGTGCTGGCCTATATTGTGACGCTGGTCGTGTATCAATCCGCAACATTTATGCACATAGGGGTTTGATATGGAAAACATAATAGTTATCGTGATCGTTGCGGTGGTAGCGATCGCCGTGGTTGTATCATATATCTGTTCACTGTCCGGCAAAATCCCAACCTGTCCGGGTTGTGACTGCTGCAAAGATAGATCGTGCGAAAAAGAAGTGCTCTAAATTTCAGCTTCCCCAGTTGTTTATGGTAATGGTCAAGTCGGCCAGATCAATGTTCCCGTCCCGGTTGTTGTCGGCGTTCTGGCAGAAATTGTTAATGGCCCCGCAGTCATCATGCAGCCACCATTCTGCTATTGCCTGAATGTCAAAAATGTCAACTTTGCAATCTGTGTTCACATCGCCCGGCGGTGGTTCCTGGCAGTCGGTGACGATCTGGTCGCGTATCCACTGAGCGTGCGGGCTTATACGCAAAGCATCGATGTAATCGGGATGGGATCGATAGCGTGGCCAGACAGGGTCTCGATACCATGTTTCTTCGAGCTTTACATTGCCATTATAATGTGTCTCGACTGCCGCACTTAGGCCTGCGACTTTCCATATACCGCAACAATTGATGAACCATCCTCCTCCCGAATCATGGTCGGCTATGGAGCATTCAAAAGGTGTTTCTCCGGGGTCGTCAAAAAATGCGATCAGATAGTTGATCCCTGTTTCTGTTGATGCAAAGTATTCAACTCTGTTCGTTCCCCAACGCTGAACAGTGTTGCTTGAGTTGTCCCACTTATATCCGTAAGTCACTCCGTTTGTTTTAAGTTCTTCTGACCAGCCATCGCCATATCCCCCGATCACAATGTTGGTGCTGATCTCATAACTGGTATCGTAGAGCTCGACATAATGATCCAGAACGGAATTTTTCAATCTGGCGACTCGTAAATCAGCGACAGGGTGATTGGCGATATAATCTACAATGTAACTGGTTCCTCCGATCTGAACGATGCTGCCCACACCTCCTCCCTGATGTCTGGTAGTGATGACATAGTTCCGTCCAACCGCAACGCATGAGGTGTTACCTGCCCATCGTCCCAAAACACTTGAATCCGGTTTGTCCAGCCATTCAAAATCCCGCTGGCTGGCTGGATGCAAAATCACCCCCATCGCTATAGCATTAAGAAAAGCCAGCGTGACAAAAATACCCCTTATCCTGCTCAGATTTCCACCACCCAATTAATCGGCCTCCATCTAAAAAAAACAGTCCCATGATTATACCATATAGGGCTGTTCAGTTAAATAGAAATTTCAAGTAAGTACCGCAAAGTGCGATTTTCAGGCCGTAATCACATATTATATCGAATATATTAACACACTGCCAAGAGCTATTTCCAGCAGTCCCACAATCCTGTAGAACCAGTTGCCGCGGCAGGATAACCAGACAAATAAAGACTTGAGCTTTGCCTGCTTGATAAAGAACATGGCTGTTCCACCAACGCAGGAGACAACACCGATGGTCAATATCAGCCATTGCATCTGCGGTTTGCAGATAGTTACCGCCATCAGCAGAATTACTCCAACGATGATATTCAGCAATGCTGCAAACCATGTCATTTTGCCCCTGCTGAAAAACTCGACGATCTTTTTGTAGATATCCGGCCTTACGATCAACGCAACGCCTTCAAGGATAGCCATTATCGCTATTACAAAGATCACCTTACTCATTTTACGACTCTCTAATACAAAATATTGAATTACTTTGCAGTGATAACATCAATCTCGGCAACGGTAGTAAATTCCGATCCGCCTGTCTCGGAAAGGGCGATCAGCCTTATGAATTTCGCCTTTACGGGCTTTGGGAATTTTACTTTCTTAAGTGCGCTGTTGTCGGAGAATTTGTTTTTAATAACAGCATCTCCCCATATCTTGCCGTCCAGACTGACATAAAACTCGTACTCGCCGATACGTCCGTTGGGCATGTCCTGTCTTGGCAGATATGTAAAGCCGGTAATCTCAATTTTCTGGCCCATATCGATCTGAATTTCGTGCGGGTGCTTAGGTTTACTGCTGCTCCAGTTGGTATGCCAGAAAGTATCGCTTTTGCCGTCGACGGCATGTTCTTTGTCGCCTTCGCCTTTTTCAACACTGTCGGCATAGACAACTGTCCAGCCGACCTTGATCGAAAGCTTCTCAAGTTTTGCTAGGCTGACAATACTCGGCAGCAAACCGTCTTTCGTTGCTCTGGCTTTTACCGTTCCGCCTTTTGCCAAATTGAAAGGTGCTTCGTATAGTTTCGAGCTTTCTGAAGGTTCGGTGCCGTCGACAGTATAGTATATCCTGACGTCACTGGTCATGCATGAAAGAGTTACCGTTCCATCGTCGCTGCGTTCGATCGATACCGAAGCGGTTGCGGGCAGCTTTCGTTTAAACAGTTCTTCGGCGTCTTCGGTACTTGCGTCAAAAGGCCTCAGCACGAACGAGTAACTGTATGGATTTGACGCAGGCAGTGTGTATTCAGGATGCGGTCTGGCTCCCCAGCTGTTGTCGCCTCCAAGCCCCATTTGTTTATAGTCGAGATTCAGTGTGGTTATGTCACGTCGAACCAACTCGTTGATATGTTCAGCACTTTCAAGGTCGTTCATAGTAAACGGCCAGGCACTGACATATAAACCCGGCTGACCGATAGCCATCAGCCCAATACCCCTACGATTGGTGACAGTCACCCAGCGGACATTTGTCATGTTGCCGACTTCCTGCGGCCTGACATACGGATGGATGGTGTTTTCGACGGTAGACTGATAAATGCCGTAAGCGGCTCCGGTTTGCCTGTCCCAGTAAGACTCATGCGGCCCGCGACCGTACCATTTAAGGTTCTTAAATTCGCCGGGTAACGTAAGCTGCATTCCGAAGCGAGGCAGGTTTGGTAATTTTTCACCTGGCATGTATATACTTTCGACAACAATATCACCGCTGCCGAAGATCGTATAAACATTACGCTGAACAACCTTACCTGCGTTAAGCGTCATGTCGTAACCTATACGAAGAGCCTGATTGCCGAATACATCTGTAAAGTGTGTGATCGATTTAATAGACTGCAATGCGTTTTTCCACACGCCCTGACGATTCGGCATTTTATTGCCGTTGTCGTTGTCAATTGGAACACGCCAGTAGTTGTTCCGCATCGAACCGGTGATAAGTTTATTGCCCTTGTAAAGGTACGATTCCAGCTGACCGAGTTTGTTGATCTCGATCATGAAATTATCGCCTCTTACAATAATCTTTTCGCCGTCCTGCAAGTGCCTGATCGTGCCCATGTCGGTTATGTCGGCTACTTTTCCTGCCGGAGATTCAAACGGAACCTCAAACTGATCCCAGGCAACTACATGACCTTTCTTTGCCCACGGTGTATCGGCAGCCAGAGCAAAGCTGACATTGAGGTGATATTCGGTTGAGGTTTCAATTGCCGGTTGAGTAAGGCCAAGTTCGACAGTCTGATCCTGCCATGGTTTTATTGACAGCTTCGGCAAGGTGCCGGTTTGTATGACCTTGCCGTTTGCGGTAAGTTCCCATGTTCCCTGAACGAAATCAGTAGTGATGAATTCATACTTATTACGAACACGAACAATGCCCTTTGCCGCATCGACAGGATAAGTCTTGATGTATTGATATACTTTCTTAACCTCCATCAGTGACGGGTTCGGCTTACGGTCAGGCAGCACTAAACCGTTACAACAGAAGTTGCCGTCATTGGGTTTGTCACCGTAGTCGCCGCCATAGGCCCAGTACTCTTTGCCTTTTTCGTCTTTTTCCCGAAGACCCTGATCGACCCAGTCC
>DAOWHR010000465.1 GCA_030641315.1 Anaerohalosphaeraceae bacterium
ATTACAGGTTTTTAGTTACAGTGGTACAATTTTCAACCGCCCGCCAGGTGGTACAATTTTGCTCCGCCGTTTATACCCGGTTCAAGCGTAAACAATTCGCCTCGGTCCTGCAGGACGAATCCAAGCCCGTCAGGCGTCATCCCCGAACCCATGCCGCGATAGTTGCTCTGTATCAGTGAGACCATATTGCCGGCTTTATCAGCGACAGTGAGATAGACCGTGTCGCCATGTTCCAGAGCGGGATTGCCGGGAGGGAAACTTTTTGCCGCTTTAGTCCGATCGATCAATGCTCTGCGTTTTGCGGCATAGTTTTTTGAGATCAGTTGCGTAACAGGGATTTTATTAAAATCCGGATCGGCGTAAAACTTTGCCCGATCCTCAAAAGCCAGTTTCTTCGATTCTGTCAATAAATGCAAATGCTCGAAACTGCCAAAGCCCTTACTTCGCAGATCGTACCCTTCAAGAATGTTAAGCATTTGAAGAGCGGCAATACCCTGGCCGTTCGGAGGCAGTTCCCAGACATCACAGCCGCGATAATTCGTCGAAACAGGTTCAACCCATTGGCTCTTGTGTTCAGCCATATCACTATATGAAAGAAAGCCGCCGTTGTCCTTCATATGCTTCGCGATAACTTCGGCAATTCGGCCCTTATAAAATACATCTCTGCCCTTGCTCGCGATCTGTTCAAGGGTGTCTGCAAGAAATGGATTGCGAAATATCTCACCTTTTGCGGGTGCCTTACCGTTTGGCATGAATATCTTGGCGAAGTTTGGATATTCCTTTAAAGATTCAGCGTTTTTCAGCCAGTAATAAGCGATCAACTCCGTAACCGGGAAGCCGTTTCGAGCATATCTGATCGTCGGAGCGAGGACTTCTCTCATTGACAACTTCCCAAACCGACCGTGGAGTTCGAACCACCCATCGACACAGCCTGGCACGCTTACAGGCAAAGGTCCAAGCGAAGGAATTTTAGTAATACCTTTTTCCTGAAAATACCGCAGCGTCAAGGATTTCGGGGATCTGCCGCTTGCGTTAAGCCCGTAGAGTTTTGCTGTTTTGGCATCGAAGACAATTGCGAACAGATCACCGCCGATTCCTGAGCCGACCGGTTCAACCAGTCCCAGCATCGCGTTAGCGGCAATGGCGGCGTCAACGGCGGTTCCGCCCTGCTTTAAAATATCGATAGCCACCTGTGTGGCGAGTGGATGACTTGTCGCGGCGATGCCGTTGGGTGCGATCACTTCTGACCTTGTGGCAAAAGGCTCACCTGTAATTCGATCTGCTCCCGGGGACGAACCAAATATAAATAGAAGAATTGAAAAAGCAAATTGTAAAGAGAACCGAATATTATTCATTGCTGTCAACATCCGTTGGAGGCTGGTTTAGATATTTTGAACCTTTTACATGCGTCTCTTTTGCAATTGCCGTATGTTCGGACAAACCTGCCATAACAGCGACCATGTATAACCGCAGAGCAGGCTCATCCTGGTGAGCTTGTAAGTGATGAGCCTTGCTTCGAATATCCTTGGATAAAACCAGGGACATGACTATCTCTTTGCCGCGGGATTCAAGCTGACGGGCGAGATAGAGAGTACTCTCAAGCATTCGAGCTTCCTGATTGTCCCAGACACTGGGAACTTCTTTTTCCCAATGGCTGTCATCTGCAACTTCAATAGCACCCCACCAGCACAGAACACAGAGCGGAATCCCAAAAACAACTATTCCAAGTAAACTTAAACCCTCATCGAACGTATCCGAAATATAGTTGATATCGTTGAATCCGTTTTCATTAAAAATGAACAATGAAATGAAGAGAAAAGCAAAACTGAGAGACATTATAAGGCCAAAAGCAATGCTGCGGGCAATATCGCGGAAGAAATACTTCGCCCGTTCATGAAACCATGATCGACTGTAAACAACATACTCATCAGCCATTGCAAGCTCCTCGTTTAAAACCGCTTTGCCAACGATCCTGTGGTTAACCACTTTCTTAGCAGGCAGTTACTGAATCTGATCCCAATCCTGTATCGCCGGAGCAAGTAATATTATACAGATCAATATAACAGAATCATCAATGAAATTCAAATAATTCCTGCAATTTCAAAGTTTATGTCAAATTTTGTGATCATAACGACCATTATTCTGAATTCAGTTCAGCTAAAATCTCTATAAAAAATAACCTGGATCAAAAAAAAAGGCCAGTCATAAATAACTGGCCTTAATGTACTTAACAAAATTTCAAAAACATTTCTTATGGTGCGTATACTATTGCAAAGATCGCAAAATCTTCGAGGTCAACATCACCATCAGCATCCATGTCCGCTCCACTGCACCAGTCTGGCTGGACGCAATCCTGACGCAGCCAATGGGCCATGAAAAGAGTAAAGTCTACAAAATCAACATCGCCGTCCTGATCGAAATCAGCAGGCAGGATGATAGGCGGGTACATAATGAATCCGCGTGTCGAGTTGTCAAAGAAATCGTACAGCCGGACATTGATGATCGAATCGTCATTGGTGCCCCATTGAACGAAGCCAGCCTGGATCGTCGATTCGCCAGCCATTGCAAGCCGGTCATTGTTGTTATATATCCAGTACTCTTCGTTGCCGACGATCGTATTGTAAGTTCCGGCTTCCGGGTCGCCAGCAAGTGACAGATTTGAGCAGCTGCCAGCAACAAATAGTCCTCCGGTTGATCCAACACCGGTCCTGTTCAGTGAGATCGTGGAAGATGTAAATACATTGTTGTCGCAGTCGGTCAGATAGATGCCGCCGCCTTCGCGAGTAGCAAAATTTCCTCTAAAGACTGTCAGGTCGAAAGTACAACTATGCCCTCGATCCGCAAAGAGCCCCCCCCCGCCGCCGCCGCTGCCATAAGCCTGATTATCCGTGATAGTATTATTAGTAAAGCTCAGGCCTGTTCCACGGGAGTTATATACACCGCCGCCGTTTTCGTTGGAGACGTTACCCGATATCGTATTGTTCGACAGAGTATGTGTGTTGTTGGCAAGATAAATTCCGCCTCCGCTTTTATTCGATATATTATCAATAATCTGATTTGTGTTAAGACTGTTGGTATGGCCCGCCAGATATATACCGCCACCGAGACCGCTGCCGCCGGGTGCGTTATTCTCTGAGATCGTATTATCCTTGATCGTTGTACCGCCGCCAGTGGCATAAAATCCGCCGCCATAATAGTGAATCGCCTGGTTGTTGTGAATCGTGTTATCTTCAATAAGATTCCCACCGTTATTAGTGTAAAGGCCTCCACCATGATAGTATGTCCTGTTGCCCGCCAGAGTATTTCCGGTGATCGTACAGTTAGCACTGTTGCTAAAGCAGATACCGCCTCCGTTGGCGTTTGTCGAATAGTTATTTGAAACCGTATTGTTGGTAACCGTGCTGTTGTCGGCATTATTAAAGTAAATGCCGGCCCCATTTTCAGCAACGGTATTATCGTAAACCTGGTTGTCACTGACCTGATCCGAAGGTGCATTCGTAAAACGAATACCGCCTGCATTATCATTGACGGTACAGCCGTGAACTGCATGGTCGGAACCATTTGCGATAGAAATCCCTCGACCGGCATTTTCCCAGACATGTGTATCAAGAATGCTGACCGGGAAATTGACCACACCATCAACGGTGATGCCAATAGCCGAATTTCGACGGATGTCACAGCCCTTGATCAACGGGCTTGACTTATCCAGAAAGACCGCGGCATAACCGCATCTGCCTGCATATTCGACTATTACATGTTCCAGGATGCTCCCTTCAAATACATTAGGATCCGTTTCTATGGCATCGACAGCGTAATCTGTAAAGTGAATACGACTCCAGTCACCCGGCGCAGCGGGTTTGATCAGATCGTTAGGATCGTTGATCGTTGTGCAGAAAATTGGGTCGATCTCTGTTCCCTGCGCAACCAATGTCCCAATACCATAAGCGTCAGAGCCAACGATGATGCCCTTCATGTCATCCATAAAAATATCAACGCCTGGGTCAATCGTCAAAGTAGCACCGTTGCCAACTACAACCGTATCGATGATGTGGTATGGCCCCCCAGCCATTGTCCAAACAGTGTCGGTCAATATTGGCCCCTGTGCAGGGAACAGAGGATTGGAAACGACAAAGGCTTTGCATGAATCGTCAAAGCAATCATACAGAGCTGCCTGCAGTACTGCCGCATCTTCCGTACCCCAGATGACATCTGAAGCATCTACATCATTTTGTCCATCGCCCATAAATGGATTGTTATTATAAATCCAGTACCCATCATTGGTCAGGATGGAATTATAAAGCTCCAGATCGGTATCGCCGGCAAAGGATAAGTTAGCCGAGGAACCTGTAACAAATACACCTCCGGTAAGACCATCGGTGGTAGTGTTATCGGCAATCGTTGTCAGTGAGAATGTATTATTGTCACAGTCTGTCAGATAGATCGCACCGCCTTCAGCAGAGATGGCGTTGCGTTCAATGGAATCGCCGGTAAAAGTAGCATTATGACCGCGATCAGCAAAAAGTCCTCCTCCGTTTAGTTGGGAAGAATTATCTGAGATGGTATTACTTGTGAAGATAAGTCCGGTTCCCCGGGAGTTATATATCCCACCGCCGTTTTGATTGGTGGTGTTTCCTGTGATGGTATTGCCTATTATCGTGTGGTTATTGTTGCTCAGGTAAATTCCGCCACCGTTTTTATTCGATATATTGTCGGTGATCTGATTGGCTGTAAGGGTGTTGCCATGCCCTGCCAGATACATACCGCCGCCTAAACCACTGCCGCCATTAGCAATATTCTCTGATATCGTATTTTCCGTCAGAGTTGTGCTACCTCCGGTGAGGTATAGCCCACCGCCATAATAGTGAACTGCTGTGTTGCTCTGAATGGTATTATTCTCAAGATTATTACCACCGTTATTCGTATAAAGGCCTCCGCCATGATAGTACGTGCTGTTGCCAGTCAGGGTATTGCCGGTGATCGTACAGTTAGCACTGTTGCTAAAGCAGATACCGCCTCCGTTGGCGTTTGTCGAATAGTTATTTGTAACCGTATTGTTGGTAACCGTGCTGTTATCTGCATTATTTAAGTAAATTCCTGCTCCGTTTTGGGCAACGGTGTTATCGTAAACTGTATTTCCATTTACAATATCGGCTGGAGCGTTGTTTATTTCCAGACCTCCGACATTGTCGTAAATAGTACAGCCATTGATATTATGGCCCGATCCGTTTGATATTACAATACCGCGGGATGGATGGTCCCGAACGATGCAGCCAGAAATATTGACACCGGGACTGCTTGATCCGTCAACAGTAATACCTGTTGCCTTGTTGTGCCTAAACGTACAGTTGGTTATCATCGGCGAGCACTTCTCAACAAACAGTGCAGGCAGATTCGACTGCCCAGCATACTCAACTATAACATGATTTAGTACGCAGCCGGTGTAGCCTCCAAAGCCGTCAGGCTCTGCGTTTTCCGCATAATCAGTCAGGTGTATCTGCACCCAGTCGCCGCGTTGTGCTGGATTCTCCGGGTCGTTTGGATCCTTGATCGAAGTAAATAAGATCGGTTGTTCGGCGGTTCCCTGTGCCACCAGTGTCCCGTCAACGAAATCTAACGATCCGATAGTGAAACCCAGGGCTGGATTGATTTTGACCTCTACACCGGCCTCAATCGTCAGGGTGGCATCGAAACCGACTACGATAGATCCATTGAGGATATATGGGCTTCCCGCGAGGTTCCAGGTCTTGTCCATGATGATCGGCCCGCCCGCAACTAGCGTCTCGGCACTGACTGGCACACACACCGCAAAAATTAACAAAACAAATAACAACAGTTTTCTTCTAATACTTTGACTCTTCATTTCCATTTCTCCTTATAAAAATTGATTGATGAAATTCTTTATCTTCCTGACGACCACCGCCCCTGCCTGAGGCTGGCAACCTGAGAAATTTTCTAACCTGTTCCTTTCAAAAAAATGGCTTGAAATAACCGGCACACGATAATTCGCAGGGAAACAACCCTGAATTAAATATCAAAGAGAGATTCCGCAGAAAAACCGCAGCTACTAAAGAAACAACACTGATATGAAATAATGCTTTCAAAACAAAGCCACCTTCCTCATCGATTGACACCAAAGCATTCAAAGCAACAACAAACCGCTCCGTCAAATAGTCCTTTTCAAACCATTACAACAACACAAACATGCAGCAACCTAAAAAGGCAGTCTATAAAAATATCTGTGTTATCTTATTATCAACCCAGCACTGCCGACAACACGACCATCCTCATCTTCACCACAATTCCCCTTCATGGTTAGATCCTACAATCTTTTCAACCTGTCTCCACGTAAGATGAGGCTGAATAACATTGCATGGATCGAGAATAAATCTATATTGTCAAATTAGTTATGCAACTCATAAATAATCCTGCAAAACAACAGCACTCTGAATCCATCTAACTACATTAATTATGCCACCTGCTGTGTTCAAGTCAAGGATAAAAAAAATGAAAATATGTCAAATTACTTTCTTGACCTGCGAATAAATCAGCATCAATTCATTTTCAGAGTTATCAAGAATAGCCCTATCCTGTTTATGGTGTAAACGATTTGAATGCAGAAAAGGCTGCAGGAGCAATATACCCCTACAGCCTTCATTATCCATAAATGATTCTAATCTTTTCAGCTTATTTTTTTCTCTTTCTAATAAAGATTGTTGCGCCTAAAGCAAGCAATCCAATCGTCGCAGGCTCAGGAACGATGAAGTTTACTTTTGATAAACCTGTGAAATCGGAACCAAACTGGCCAACGGAAGGCGAGATGTTGAAAGTTAATGATACTATTTGTGAATCGCCCAGAAGATTGCCGTCAAGGTTTTCAACTAAAACTAAAGCGGTACCGCTCCCCGTCAATAGACCGAAAGACTCTGCAAAGTCAATAGCGACAATATCGCCTGAAAGAAGCACAGATGAAGTATCTGTAAACTCAAAAGTCCCGCCTTCAAAATGTGCACCGGATACAAGTGTGGTATTCAAACTGAAAGTCCCGGGGTTAATACTGGATTGCGGAGCAACGCCTTCATAGTCCACAATAATTACCAAAGAGTCTCCACTCATTGATAACTCTCCGGTGTTTGCAACAAACGAAGTTTCCACTCCGTCTACGCCGAGGAATTCCACTCCGGCCAAAGCAAACTGGGAAACCAAAAGAATTGCTAATACTACAAACAGTCTCTTCATCATCTTACCTCCAATTCTCTAGAATTAATATAGAAAAAATCTTCTCGTCACGATCAAACGTCATTTTGCCATAGAGTGGCAAGAAGTCAATTGAAAAAGTTAGAATTTTTAAGAATTCCCCAAGTTTTATAGGACCAGTGCCTTTTGAGGTGCTGATAATAGGTGCCCCAAAACACACAGAGAAAGATATGCCGCATCGGCAACAATGCATCTCTGTGCAGGTCAAAGCGTTACAGATTATAAAATCTTGACTTTGTAAAAGTATAGTTTACAAGGGCTTAGAGATACGCGATATAGAACTTTAACCTGCGACATTTTGCGTGTCGAGCAAATCGGCAACGTGCTGCAATTCCACTGATCTTCAACCGTTCAGCAGAATTCACAAACGCGGTTCTTTTTTAACATGTTGTTGGAAATTACCAAAAAATGATATAGAAAACAATGACGGCTGCTATTACGAGCGCCCCATATATCTTAACATCTTTGGCGGTATGGATATCGATATCTTCACGCACAGGCAGTTTGCGAGGCTGCTTAAGCGGCTGAACCAATGTTATCAGGCCCATGATAAGAACAACCAGAACAAAAGACAATGCGACCTGGATCAGGAAATGAATCTTGTCGCCTGCAAATTTCTGAAACAGACCATAGATCACCGGACCTGATATCAAACCTGCAACACCTGCGGCGCCGGGAGCCTTCTTAAACACCATACCAAACAAAAACGCAGCCACAACACCGGGCCATATATAACCCTGGAATTGCTGGATATACTGGAATACGCCTCCCAGACCAGGATTGTCAAGCATCGGAGCGAGCAAACAACCGATAACTACAAAGACCATGGTAGTAACACGCCCAAGCAGCAAAAGCCTTTTTTGCGGAGCTTTCCTGTCGATCATCCGACCGTACACATCCATCGTAAAGATAGTCGATGCTGAGTTGAGCATCGACGCAAGCGAACTAATAACAGCACCAGCGATCGCGGCGAACATAAAGCCGCGAAGACCCGATGGAACAAGATTACGAATTATCAGCGGAAACGCCGCATCATGCTTATACCCAACGAGACTTTTTGTTTCGGTTTTTTTGTCG
>DAOWHR010000180.1 GCA_030641315.1 Anaerohalosphaeraceae bacterium
CGACATACGAAAAGACGTCGTCTTGCCCGCTCCGTTGCGTCCGAGCAGGCCGACTATCGAACGCTGCTCGACCGAGATAGACACCCCGTCAACAACCGTCCGGCCGGAATACTTCTTAACAAGCCCATGAGTCTCAAGCAGAACCATATCCACGTAAACAGCTCCCAAATTAAGCTAAAATCAAAGATTATGACAATTTATGCTATAAATTACCCCCGCATTATAACAAACAACAAAAAAATTGCAATCGGCCTTTAATACCGGTCAGAATTTTTAAAAACGACCGGATGTGAGGGCAAATTCTTCAAAAGGCATTATTGTTTTTTCTTCTTATCCTGTAGTGAATGCTTCTTATGTGATTCGATCTGTTTGACCGTTTTGTCGAAGTCGCTATCCTGCTTATCCTGGAACTCGATTCTTTTCACGTTATACTTTTCATATTCCTGCCTGGCCAACTGTTTGGCCATCTCGTGCGATATTCTGCCTGCGTCATTTAAAATATCCCTGTCGTTCAAACTAAGGAAGCCGTTTAACTTCTCTATCCAGCCTTCCATATACATTGGAATCCGGCGCATCGCCTGACCTTCGGCAAAAACAAGATACTGCTCTACAAGATTGTTCAACGCTGAAAGCTCGTCCGCTTTAAGATAATTCTTGCCAATAACCACATCGCCTTTGCGGACTTTCTCCCCCCGCCAGCTTGTAAGTCCCATATTGGGCTTACTTGAACTTGCCCGATTGTGGATAATTTCTGCTGCCGTCATTCCGGTTATCGCCCAATGCATCTTGTTTTGCACTGTCTTAAAAAATGTTATACTTATCTCATTGGTCGGGTCATAATCAACGCTTGTCGCATAAATCTCCGTGATTTTTTGATAAAACCTGCGTTCGGACGTCCTGATGTCCTGAATTCTGCGAAGCAGTTCGTCAAAATAATCAAAGGGCTGATCGGGATTTTTCAGTCGTTCATCATCCAGAACAAAACCCTTAACAATATATTCCCGCAGCCTCTGTGTCGCCCACTGCCGAAAACGAGTTGCAGTAGCAGATTTGATCCGGTAGCCAACAGACAGTATCATGTCGAGGTTGTAATGCTTAACCGGTCTGTTGACCTGCCTGCCGCCTTCTGTTTGAACTGTCAAGTATTCCTTGACAGTTGCCCCCTCCACAAGTTCGGATTCATCATAAATGTTTCTTATATGAAGACTTACATTTTGTTTTGTCGTCTGATATAGCTCTGACAAACCAGCCTGATTGAGCCATAATGTCTCACCTTCAAGCCGGACCTCAATCCGTGTCTGACCACTTTCAGTCTGATAGATCAGTATCTCCCCGCCTTTAGCGCCTCCATCATTATCAGCCATCATTAAATACCCTGAATAAATACAATCTTTAATTAGCCCACTTTTCACCCACAGGAGGGCACGCCTAATAACAATACCAAAACAATAAATAATTGCAATTGGCCTTTAATAGCAATTTTCTCACTTATCCTCCAACATCAGCATCATTTCGGACGCAAAACCACCACTCGACGCCTTAGATTTGACCTATCTGTAACATACCCCACAATCCAACCGTTATTATTAATATCAACAGGACAAAACCGCTCACCATCTTTAAACAAATGATCAAACGACACTGTTTCCCCATCCTTCAACCACAGAAAGGACCTATGATCTCCTTCCTTTAAAACAAACCTCCCCAGCAGATAGATCCCCCCGTCATAAACTGCCCAAACAATATCTGCTGCATCATTCATCCCGCAGCCATCAACCCAATCACCTTTAGCGTCAAGCAACTCCACCCCATTGTCCTCATCCCAGACAAATAATTCCTCTTCAAAATACGTTATACCCAGAATACTTCCCTCCTCATTAATGTCACAAATCCACTCTGCCTCAACATCGAGAGATACAAACCCTCCTGATTCACTCCAGCTAAATGCATCATAACCAGATTCTTCACCTTTCAACAAACCGGCAATCTGCCCCGCCCTATTGATCCCGCAAACAAATTCAACATCATCTCCTATCTCATCGATAATCCTCATCCCTCCGACTTTGTCCCACACAAAAACCTGTTTATTCTTTTCCAATTCAAACTGATGAAACGGCGCTAAATAAATAAGCCCGACTACCACCCCCTTATCGTTGATGCCACAAGCATAAGCCCCGGCATCTTCGTCAATTGGCAACAGAGTAATCGTCCTGTCTGTGTCCATAAAAAACGCCTCGCACTCCCCATGCCACCCATTATAATCGATATCGCTGACATAGCCTACAGCCTGTCCCTTGTTGTTGATATCCTGAATAAAGCAATATTTATCTTTCACTACAGCCAATTCGACCAGGCCGTTCTTTTCATCCCACAAATACGAGATATTAACTTTCCCACCCTGCCTGTAATTCCCCGCAACCTGCCCCTTATCATTTATGAAACAGTTAAAATCCTCAGATATTCCTGATGCCGATATATTCATCACATCACTAAAAGGCAAATACAAGACTTCATAGTCAGCTTGCCTTGGACGATTAATAATCATCAAAACCAGAAAGCACAGCAAAACAACTGCCGCAACTAACAGGCCGGTTCTGACTATTCTTTTGTTCTTTGAAACCGCCCGACTGCCCGCTTCAGTATTGCCTGTCGTATTCTTCATAGCTGCACATTATCCAGACAACAACATCAAAAGCAAGAAATAATAACTATTCAGCCAGGCCCGTTACAATCCGCTAGATTTACAACGCAGTCTCGGTTGAGATCGGCAGTGGGAAATACTTCGACTTGCATCATCCGGCAATATTGCTATAATCCAACTTGTAAAAGAGCTTTTCGCATACTCGGCTCTGCGTATCATCAGAGCTGGTCCGCTCCCTTTCATTGGCGAAGAAATATAAAGGTATGTACATGAATCGCAGAGAATTTCATAAAGCTGCCGCAATAAGTACATCAGTGCTGCTTGTGGACGGTTGTTTGCTAAGTACTCAACGAAGTTCAGGCAGAAAACCGAATATCATCTATATTTTTACCGATCAGCAAAGTGCCTCTATGATGAGCTGTGCAGGCAACAAATGGCTGAAAACTCCGGCGATGGATTACATCGCAGTAAACGGGATTCGCTTTACCCGGGCCTATACGACCAATCCGGTTTGCTCGCCAGCAAGAGTAAGTTTGATGACGGGCAGATTCGCCGGTTATTTTAACGACAACAACGGCAGGCCCGCTCGAGAAAACACAGGTTCGTGCAGGATCGAGAAACTTCCTGGAGGGGTCAGCAGTTCGACGATAGCGGCTTTTTTGGACAAAGCCGGATATGATCTGGTTTACGGCGGTAAGAGACACTTGCCGTCTGTGCTGGATCCAACCACTTTGGGATTCGATTATATATGCAAAAATGAAAGAGGAAAGCTTGCAGAAGAAACCGCAAAATACATCATAAGCAAACACGATAAACCATATTTCATGGTTGTTTCTTTTATCAACCCGCATGACATCTGCTATATGGCGATAAGGGATTTCGCAAAAACTGACTCTGAAAAACGACTTGCAAAAGGTGGTAAGGTTGAAATCTCTACGCTGGATAAGGCATTACAGATTCCGGAAGGAATTAGCGAAGATGAATTCTATGAGAAACACTGCCCGCCTCTTCCGACTAATTTCGAACCGCAGAATGACGAACCCAAAGCGATCTCATCTTTGATAGACCGTCGTAATTTCCGTCGTCTTGCCCGCCAAAAATACACTGACAAGCAATGGAGGCACCACCGCTGGGCCTATTGCCGCCTGACAGAGTTTGTCGACAGCCAGATCCAGACAATACTGGACGCGTTAAAACTCAGCGGCCAGGAAAGGAATACTTTAATCATATTTTCCAGCGACCATGGTGACATGGATTCATCTCATCGAATGGAGCACAAGAGCGCATTGTATGAAGAGTCGGCTAATATTCCGTTCATGGCAATGTGGAAAGGACACATCACTCCAGGCAGGGTTGACGATACACACCTGGTTTCTAACGGACTTGATCTGCTGCCTACCGTCTGCGACTACGCTGGCACAAAAGGTGTTGCTGATCCCAGAGGAAAAAGTTTGCGTCCGCTCTTTGAAGGCTCCGATGTTCGCTGGCGAGACAGTCTTGGTGTAGAAAGTGAGATCGGCCGAATGGTAGTTGGCAACGACAAGTTCAAATATATCAGATATGACGCAGAAGGGATTGAAGAACAACTGCTGGATTTGAATGTCGATCCGTATGAAATGACCCATTTTACTTATGATCCAAAATATAAATCAAAACTGGCGATGTTACGTAAATCATTTGAATCTGAATGGTTTCCAGGGCATTAATGGAATTATAAAGGATGAATATGAATCGCAGAGAATTTCTTAAGGTTGCTGCGTTAGGTACATCAGTGCTGCTGGTGGACGGTTGTTTGCAAAGTGCTCAACGACAGGCGAGCAGAAAGCCGAATATTGTATTTGTTTTTGCCGACCAATGGCGTGCACAGGCTACCGGTTACAGCGGCGATCCGAATTTGCAGGGCAAGACCCCAAACCTCGACAAACTCGCTGGTGAAAGTGTGAACCTGTCCAACGCGGTTTCGACATGTCCGGTCTGTACGCCCTACCGCGCGAGTATGCTTACAGGCCAGTACCCGCTGACCCATGGGTTGTTCCTTAACGATGCTCCTCTTCGAAGCGAAGCTGTCACGATCGCCGAAGTTTGCAAAGAAGCCGGGTACGATACCGGTTATGTTGGCAAGTGGCACATCGACGGGCATGGGCGCGGCCGCTATATCCCCAAAGAGCGCCGGCAGGGATTTGATTACTGGAAAGTTCTCGAATGCACGCATAACTATAATAACTCAGCGTATTATGACGCCGATGACACGACAATATGCCGCTGGCAAGGTTATGATGCGATAGCACAGACTCGCGATGTTCAGGAGTATATTAAGGTTCGATCGGAAAACGATAAGCCGTTTGTCATGTTCCTTTCCTGGGGACCGCCTCATAATCCTTACCAGACGGCACCGAAGAAATACAGGGAGATGTTCGATGCGAAAGATATCAAGCTGCGGCCCAATGTCCCGGCAAACAAGGCAGGTGCAGCAAGGAAAGACCTTGCAGGTTATTACGCTCATATCGCCGCACTTGACGACTGCATTGGAGATCTCGTAAAGACCATCGATGAAGCAGGCATCAAAGATAATACGATATTGGTCTTCACTTCGGACCATGGTGATATGCTGGGTTCGCAGGGACAACAAAGGAAGCAGCGTCCCTTTGATGAATCTGTCAGGGTGCCATTGCTTGTAAAGTATCCGGCCCGGCTGGGCAGAAATGGCAAAGAGATCGACATGCCATTTGGTACAGCGGACATCATGCCGACACTTCTGGGGCTTTGCGGAATAAAGATACCGGCTGGCGTGGAAGGGACCGACTATTCATCTGTTCTTGCAGGAAGGAAGCAGCCTCCTGATGAGGCTGCTTTGATCGAATGTCTTGCGCCGTTTGGCGAGTGGACCCGAAAAAACGGCGGTAGAGAATGTCGAGGCATTCGTACCAGACGATACACTTATGTCCGCGACCTGAACGGTCCGTGGCTTCTTTTCGATAATGAAAAATATCCATACCAGCAGAGAAACCTGGTTAATTGTCCTGAGGTCGCGGATTTGCAGGCCGAACTGGATGCCAGACTGAAGACAAAACTTAATAAACACGATGATGAGTTCAAACACGGAAGTGAATATATTAAGAAATGGAACTATAAAGTGGACGGCAGAGGAACGATTCCCTATTCAAACTAATTATGACATTATTCACGAGAGCTTACAGCGATGAAATTACACTTATTATCAATTATTGCTTTGCTCGTATTGGCCGCAGGCTGCGAAAAAGAAATAGCTCAGCGGGCCAATTGCAATGGTCTTGTTGTTGTGGGTTATCTCTTGACAGTTAACTGACATCATCTATTTTTCGGTTGAGCCAACGACCGCCGGTTCAGTCAATTCTTCGAGGATCAGCCAGGCAGCGGGTGGAAACGAGGATCATTGACTATTTAAGGTTGTTATGGTATTATTTAAAGCATTATTCAGTGATTAGTCGGCTTGAATAATAGTGTGAATGTGAACTTTTAAGGTAAGGGAGTTAATATGTCTAGTGCCGCACAGAGATCAATGCTACATAGAGGGTGTTTTGGGATTGTCATAATCAGTATGTTATTGTCAACTTTTCTGCACGGATATTGCTATGGCCAGGAGGTGTCGACTGAGGTTAAGGTCGATGTTGAAACTCTGCTGAAGATGCTGGCCGACCCGAAACCATACAGCAAAGATCAACTTACGGTCGGAGCGGCATTGCTGGCTGAAAAACTTCGCGATCTGCCCAAGGACGATCCGCAGCTTGTTCAGATCAACAAGGCCCGCGAAGCTATCGTTCCATCGGCGAAGACTCCGATCGCCGATGCTGTTCGCAGGGCATCGCTGAACATTGAGGCCCGCCAGATCAGCAAGACGGATGTCGAAAAAGTAGCTGCTCACCGCACGGCTGAGATCGCATACGGCAAGATATCCGAAGATGCCAGACGTGTATCCAAGAGCGTTCTTATCGACACGACAAAAACCCTTCGACAAGCTACCGGTCTTTATGCGGTTCCCGGTGAAATAATAACAATTACGGTTCCCGATTTCGCAATCAATAAGGGTTTATCTGTTCGCGTGAATCACTCCTCGAACAATCTTCATGCCGCCAAGGCACTTAGGCGTATGCCCGACGGCATTTCGCGCGTGTTTGCAATAAAAGAAAAAACGATAAAGATCGCAAACGCATACGGCGGTGCGATCTCAATCGAACGAACGAACAAACCGCTGGCGGCGACGGTTCCACCGTTCCGCATGGAAATAGACAACGCTATTGAGTCGCCGCTTTTTATTCTAGGCAGGACAACAGACGTCGAATGGGTTGACTCTATTCGCAGCCTGCCGGGGCCGTATGCGGAACTGGTTTCGGACCATACGCATCTTTCGCTTCCGAGCGAGTATATTCGGCAACTGGACAGCCCGAGCGAGGTATTGGTTTACTGGGACGAAGTGATCTCTATGCAGGACTACATGGGCGGCCATGAACACCTGCGGACCCACCCGCAAATGATCCATATCGACTGGACCTTTCACGGCTGGCTTCATGCGGGTTATCCGGTTATGGGGATACCAGGCAGGCCGGCGAAGAACCTTGTAAACATCGCCTTCATGCGGAAAAAAGGTGACTGGGGCTGGTTCCATGAACTTGGCCATGAAGCCCAGCGCAGGCCTGATATCGCATGGCCCTGGAACAACTGCTACACTTTCTGCAGTGTCGAAGTTACGGTTAATATCTTCAGTTCTTATGTCGCGACAAACATGGTTACCGACTTTACCGATGGGTGGGCATGGGTGGCGTCACCTGTGAAGGTGGCTAAAAACGCGAAGAGCTATCTGACAAAGGCGGCGGCGGCTGAAAAGCCCGCGGTCAATGCGCAGCTTTCATTTTACATGCAGCTGCGTGACGGATTTGGGTGGGACGCTATCTCAAACGCGATTCGCAGCTATGTGCAGCAGGATCAGTCGAAACTGCCAAAAACAAAACAGCAGAAGATTGACCAATGGCTGATAAATATGTCGTTCGCGTCAAGGCACAACCTGACCAGGTTCATGCGAGAGGTATGGAAGCAGCCGCTTAGCGATGAAGCGGTTAAGGCTGTGTCGAATCTGCCGGACTGGATGATCGCATCTGGCGGTATCGAAGCGGTAAAGACCAAGGCAGGAACGCCTGTCATTATCGAACTGCAAAAAGAATTGATCACCTTTGATGAAGCAGGCGCTGTGATATCGGCGGTATCAAAGCCTCAGAACGGAACTATGTCAGACAACGGCGACGGCACATGGACATACGCACCAAAGGCCGATTATTCCGGAGCGGACACTTTTACCTATACGGTGACGTCGGGCACGGGGCATACTTTTGACACTGAGGTTGCCGTTACGGTTGAAAAAAGCTGATGCAAATAATTTGATCAACCCTTAAATGAGGGAATATATTATGTCTACTCGGCAAAATCATAAGGTTCTGGTTTTATCTGTTGGGGCCGGAAGCGGTCATAATCGCTGTGGGCAGGCACTAGAAAAAGCATTCTCACTGGATGACCGGGTCGAACAGGTCGAATATATTGATTGCCTCAATTATACCAACGCTGCGTTTAAGGAAATTTATTCCAATCAGTTCCTTAAAGTCGTACAAAATGCCCCCAACCTCTGGGGATGGGCATTTGACAAGACAGATGTTCCATGGGATCAGAATAATATCCGAGAGTTAATAGAACGTCTGCACACAAAAAAACTAGTTTCAAAAATCATGGATTTCCAACCTGATATTTGTGTATGCACGCACTTTATGCCCGCCGAGATCATTTCTCGCCTGTTGAGGAAAAACAAGTTCAAGACCCATCTTTCGGTTGTCGTTACTGATTTTTATGTCCATGCAAGCTGGCTGACGGAACTTTTCTGCCGGTACTTTGTGCCTCACGAAGAAGGTGTTGTTCAGCTTGAGGCGGCAGGGTTTGACAGGGAACGAATCAATGTTTGCGGCATTCCTATCGACCCTGTTTTTTCCGAGAGAAAGGATAAGGCAAAGCTGCGCGATACTTTCGGGCTTGAGCATGATGTTCCTGTTATCTTGCTGTCTGCCGGTGCCGCCGGGACGATGAGGGCCGAGGAGATAATAAAGTTTCTGGAATCGATTCAATCTCCCTGCCAGTTTGTTATTATATGCGGGCGTAACGAGACATTAAAGAACGAACTGGATATTGCAGTGGCGAGCAGGCCGGAAGATGCGAAAAAGTTTCATGTATTGGGATTCACAACACAAATGGACGAATATATGACCACGGCCGATCTGTTTATCGGCAAGCCCGGCGGATTGACAACCTCGGAATGTCTTGCAAAAGCCCTTCCAATGGTTATATGGGATCCCGTACCGGGCCAGGAAGTGTACAACTCAATTTACCTGTTGGAAAATGGAGCGGCTGTTTCACCCACTGCCGCGACAACGCTTGGCTATAAAGTCGATAAGATATTGAAAACACCCGGCAGAGTCGAAGCTATGAAAAAAGCGGCAGAATCCATCTCGCATCCCGACTCTGCAAGGGAAGTTGCTCAAACAGTCTTAGACAATGCTCAAGAATTACCTGTGAAAGTGTTCTGTCAAAAAGATTAATTCAAGTGCTTAATACGAAGGTTGTTATTATGAAAAACGCATATATTAAAATTACCGTTTCACCTTTGGTATTATTTCTTTCGTTAATATCTATGAGCGTATTAGCGGGTTCGGCGACCGATATTATTACACAAACCGGTATCAAAGGCGGTTTGATCGTCCATCTCGGCTGCGGTGACGGTACCTTTACGTCATCTTTGCTGGTGAACGATCGCTACCTGGTGCATGGTCTGGACATAAACCAGAACAATATCAATAAGGCTCGTAAACATATCCGTTCTAAAGAAATCTACGGTAAGGTTTCGGTCGATTTTTTTGACGGTAAACACCTGCCTTATACAGACAACCTTGTTAATCTTGTCATATCGAATAATCCCAGTGATGTTCCGATGGATGAGATATTGCGTGTTTTGGCACCCGGTGGAGCGGCCTATATCCAAGGCAAAAAAACCGTAAAACCGCGGCCGGATGAAATCGATGAATGGACACATTTTCTGCATGAACCGGATAACAATGCTGTAGCCCGGGATACACGGGTGGGCCAGCCTCGTTCCACCCAATGGATTGGAGGACCACGATGGGGCAGGAGTCATGAAGAACTTGCTAGTATGAGTGCCGCAGTGTCATCAAATGGTCGCTTGATCTATATCATGGATGTTGCTCCTTTGGCTTCGATCCGCTATGAATCGAAGTGGCAATTGATGGCGAGGGACGCATTTAACGGAATTGATCTGTGGAAACGTGATATTCCTAAATGGGTGAATCGTCTAAGATCCTTCCGCGCAGGCCCTGCTCATCTTGCTCGACGGCTGGTTGCCTGGGGCGATAAGATCTATATCACCCTTGGCCTGGATGCTGCCTTAGCCGAACTGGATGCTGCTACAGGAAAAACATTACGGACATTCTCAGGGACGGAATATACCGAAGAGATCCTTTTGCATGATAATGTTCTCTATCTGGTAATCGGCAGCTCCGAAGTAGATGTTACCGGCAAAGGTTTGCATAAGGAAGGTGAGCCGGCGCCCACAGATTTCAGGTGCATCAAGGCCCTGGACATTACTACAGGGAAATGTTTGTGGACAGAGAATTGCACAGCAGACGGTTCGATCTTACCGTTGACTCTTGCAGTAACAAAAGGGAGGGTTTTTTATTACGGAAGCGGAGGTTTGGTCTGTCTGAATTCTGCAGATGGAGAAGAACTCTGGCGTACTAACCGAGAAACTCCCGCAGTCAGATTCGCATGGTCATCCCCTACTCTGGTGGTTTACGATAATGTAGTTCTGGTTGCTGACAGAAACATTACATCAAAAGAAGCCGTTTCAAAAGGCACCATTAAATGGAATGTCGATGGCATGGGAGTTAAGGGGATTCCCAGGCCGGGCCCAAGTTCTTTACGTGCCTATTCCATACGATCCGGCAAAGAATTGTGGGACTGCTCGTGCAAAGAGGGATACAATTCACCTGTCGATGTATTTGTCGTTGACGACGTTGTGTGGTACGGCCCCAATTTTAACGAGGGACGAAATGTACACACGGGTAAAGTTGCCAAGACATTTTCCCAGAAGCCCAAAGGCGTTGGAATGGCCCACCACCGTTGCTATCGAAACAAAGCGACCAGTGAATTCATTTTAACGGGACGATCTGGCGTGGAATTTATCGATTATGATGAAGGGTGGATCGGTAACAACAGTTGGGTACGCGGCACGTGCCAATATGGAATAATGCCATGCAATGGTTTGCTATACATTCCCCCGGATGCCTGTGCCTGTTTCCAAAGGACCAAGATGCAGGGCATGTTGGCTTTGGGGTCAGAAGTAAATCAGCTTAAAGCAAGTCCTCAGAATACTGTTTTAGAAAAGGGGGCAGCTTTTGACTTTGTGTCAGGTCTCAAATCGAAAGAAATAAGCAATCGTAACACAGACGTGTGGCCCATGTATCGTCGTGACAGAGAGCGAAGCGGGTATTGCCCTACAAGTATTTCCAAATCTTTACAGCCAGGTTGGTCCGTTAATATAGGCGGCAGGCTTACGCAGCCGGTTTCTTCAAATGGTAATGTGTATGTCGCTTCAATAGATACACACACGGTTTATGCTGTATCAAGTAAAGATGGAAGCAAGATTTGGGATTTTACCGCTGGCGGAAGAATCGACAGTTCTCCAACACTATACAAAGGGATGGTATTGTTTGGTTCGGCTGACGGCTGGGTATATTGCCTGCGAGCCAAAGACGGAGAATTGGCGTGGCGTTTGCGGATCGCACCTGACGATCGTTTGATATCTTCGTTCGGGCAATTGGAATCAGCGTGGCCGGTTCATGGTTCCGTGTTGATACAAAATGACAAGTTGTATGCTGCTGCAGGCAGAGTATCCTATCTAGATGGAGGAATCTATTTGTATCAGGTCAACCCTTACCGGGCCACGATCCTGTCACAAAAACAGATCCATCATATCGACCCGGACACCAACAAACAAACCGGCAAGGAAGTACGCGGTAGTTTCGACATGGAGGGAACGCTGTGTGACCTTATGGTCGGAGATGGAGAATCTGTATATATGAAGCATCTTCGATTCGTTCCATCTATTAACGAAACTAAAGAATCAAAGCCCCACTTGTTCTCTACTACCGGTTTGTTAGGTGAAGAGTGGTACGTAAGATCATTCTGGCTGGTTGGGGAAGATATCAGTGGTGGATGGGGAAAATGGACCAATACCAAAAAGATGATAGCTCGAGGCCGGATACTTTCGTGGGATAAAGATCGCATTTTTGGTTATGGCAGAGAAGTATATGCCGCTCGGCAGGTAGGACATCGAGCGGACAGATATCATCTTTTTGCCTGCCCTAATGTATTGCCTGGGGTCCCGGCAAACAAAAAAGATAAAAACAAAAACACACAAATCCAGGCTTCTGCCCCGGCCTTTCACTGGAAAAAAACCGATCCGTTAATGGTTCGCGGGATGGCTCTGACTTCAGATCATCTGGTTGTGGCAGGGATGCCTAATCTGGCGGAAAAGTCCACCTCCGGCTTGACTTACGAAAATCCAGATGAGGCTATCAGTACGTTTAAAGGAGAGAAAGGTGCATTGCTGCGTTTATATTCATCTGAGGACGGATCATTAGAGGTTGAATATAAACTGGATGCTCCCCCTGTATATGACGGTTTGATCACCGCTCAGGAATGTGTGTATGTGTCCTTGCGAGACGGGCGATTAATATGCTTAAAGAGTGAAGACAAATAATACCCTTCAGGGTAATGAAATTCCGCGAGAGTGAATACAAGAGCGGTCTTCAGGAACCGCCTGGCAAAATACGCCCATTGTCGACTACGCTCAGAAGATCATCGAAGTCCTGTGACATGTTATTGGCGATGCTGGGTGTCTAATGAGTTATTGATCGCCTTAACGTTTATCTTCGGGCAGCGGAGCGGTGTAGCTTGTTGCTGATTCCAGAGTGGCTACAGGTCTGAAGTTTGGATGTTCTTTGTACTTCAGGTTTTTGCGACCGTAATAGGTTCCGTAGTACTGACAGTTAGTATCGACCCAGGTTGTTATCTTCAACAGTTCTTCTTTGCTGAGATCGACATCTTTGTGCAGCGGAAGTAACCTGCAAAGTTTTTCCTGCCCGGCGGTGTCTGAGTATCTTGTTTTTCCCTTGGTGCAAAGTGCGACAAGCAGGCTCGCATGAGAACCCATGGACCTGGCTGGGAGATAGTGGACGTTACCGGTCTTGGGATGGTTCTCGCCGATAACCGGCCCGAGCAAACCGCCGTAATGACGCGGTTGTTTTCGCCGTTCCGGTACAAGGTTCTCATATGAAACATTAAACATGTTCGTCAGTTCACCGCTGAGGTTTAGTCCGTTCGGTTTTTGATCGTTGTGACAACTGACGCAGTGCTTGTCCCAGACCGGCTGAACGTCTATGAAATAGTCGAGGGGCCGGCCCGGATTTTTGTCGCCCGGTTGGGGCATGGGTTTGTTGGCAGAGCGTCTTAGAGCCAGGGCGGTGGATTTTTTATCAGGGGGAGACGCATTATCGGGAGTTTCGTGGCAGCCTATGCAGCTGCGGACCTCGCCGGGGCGATAGTTCACATAGGTTCGCTCGGTCTGGACAGCCATGTAATTTTCATCCAGGGCCTGCATGATGATATTTTTGTCGGCTGGAACTGTGAAGTACGCAGAGCCGTCAGCCTCGACAGGTACGATGCCGTGGAGTACCTTCAAACCGAGGTGAGTATCTTTGGTTATTGTCGCGTGCTGCTGATCGTAAACATCACCGCCCCAGCGTCTTTGCGCGGCCCATGGTCGGGGCATCTGTTCGAGGATACGAAGGTGCTTAATGCTGCCGATGGGCGTATTTTCCATGCCGTGATAGATGTTGGTGACTATGCACTGGGCGGTATTTTGTTTGGCAAGGGTTTCATCGTGTAACATTGACAGCACCGGCGGAACATGGCGGGGATTCAGCGGCATGGGCATGAAACTGCCGATGTTTTTGTCGCGGTAGAACTCGATGACTTTGCCATTTTCGTTAAGGAGATTCAATGACCAGTTGGTTGGATGTCGCCAATTCTTGTCAAGGTTTGCAGAAACAAGGAAATATTTTTCGCTCAAAGGGAACGGATCCTTAAAGACCGGTCCCACTTCAAGGCGCCGGCTCCATTTATCCTCGGTGATGTCGGTGCGATAATGGAAGCCGGGTTCGGAACGAATATCGATATAGGGGGTTAGATATGTCATTGGTTCGCGCGTGCGAATATTCTTATTCATATCGAGCCTTATAACAGTTCCGACCGCGTTCTGCGGACAGTGGGGTGTGCCCAGCACAACATACTTGTTATTGGCTTCCGGAATGGGTCGTCCGTAAATAAATGTCGGGGGCAGGGAGATGTCGTTTGCATAGATCTCACTGCTGGCCGAACCGTCAGGCTTCATCGCCCACAGGCATTTGACCGAAACAGCGCCTTTGTCAACATACTCCCAGCGTGTATACATGATCCTGCCGTCCGGCAGTACCGTAGGCGATGCCTCGCTGACGGAACTGTTGGTAAGTTTCTCCATGTTCCTTCCATCGCCGTCCATGCGATAAATGACCGTCGTTGTAAAATCGTCCGGACCATCACAAAGTATTCCAAACTGACAGCGGGTGGAGATGAACGCGATGCCTCCATCGGGCAGATAGCAGGGGTGCATGTCATCGGTTCCGTGGTGGTAATGGCCTGTGACACGGAAGTTTTTTTGCAGGAACTTTTCATTGGCAGGAGGAAAGGTCAACTGACGCAGACCGCTGCCGTCAATGTTGCACTCGTAAATCCGGTAGCCGTCGTCTTTGGCCTTTTTCCAGGCGAAGACGATCCTGGTCGCGTCGAACGAAAGGTCGAATCTGCCGAATACTCCGCCGTCAAGGCCTTTGACAACTTCGCGAACTTTGCCTGTTTTGAGATTTAAAATGCAGATATTGCCGCCCGGCATGAACTGACTGTTGATATAATCTGTGTAGTAATGGTTGCTGTTGTACTTGATGCGTTTGACGAAAACGATCTCTTCGAAATTGATCAGGCCGCAATCATAGATACTGGCGTCCTTTATCAATATTCGTTCTGCCGGCATCGGGCCAGGTTCTGCGCCGGAGCAAAGTCCGCAAATAATTCCCAATGCTGCTGCCGCGATCAATATATTAACTGTTTTCATAATCGCCTCTTTTTTTTAGCCAATATATATTGCAGCAAATCTCAAGAATGCCTGATCAGTTTTGCTCTATTATTTCCATTGCATCGTTGTAGTGGCTTTGCAGGTGTTTGATTGCTGGTCCGCCGAGGTGCTGCCATGGTTGGGTGTCTGTTAGATTGAAGGATTTTTGGGCGGCGGTGTCGAGTTCCATGTTGTGGGCTTTGAAGGCGTCCTGCCATAGTTGGGGATTGAAGCATTCTGTCCAGAGGTCAAATCTTGCGCCCGCTTTCCATGCTGATTCGATTACATTTCCAAGTCTTCTGTCGCCTCTTGCTATTGCTGATTCGAGTGCGCTTTGTTCTATTCCGTGGAAGTTGAAGCGGAGGAATGCCGCTTTTAGTTCGTACTTTCTGTCAATTATGATTTTTTTGGCGTTTTGGAAGTAGTCTCGGCTTTTCTGGCCGACGTAGCCTAGCGGCGTATGCGGTTTTGGCACGAGCCATGAAATTGCTACGTTTATGTTTGCGGTTTTTTTGTCAACCTTACGTTTCAGTCTTGCGATGCTGTATGCCAAGTCGACGATGTTTGCTATGTCCTGTTCTGTTTCGCCGGGGAAGCCTACCATGAAGTATAGTTTGACCTTTTCAAAGCCGACTCTGTATGCGGCTTCGATGCCGGCAAAGAGGTCCTCGTCTGCGATCGGTTTGTTGATGGCTCGTCGGAGTTTTTCGCCTGCGGCTTCGACGGCGATGGTAAGTCCAGCCTTTCTTACGGACGAAACCATTTTAGGAAGAAGCTGGAGTTGTTCCTTAACTTTCAGCGAGGGCAGTGATATGCCGACCTGTTTTGGGGTGAAGTACTGCTGCAATTTTTCGACGAGTTCTTCGAGATGCGGATAGTCTGCGCTGGATAGACTCAGCAGGCTGACAGTATCGAAGCCGGTCGCTTCGTAATTCTTTATTGCCATTTCGACGATGCGGTCCACCGAGCGGAACCTGATCGGGCGTTTGCAGAAGCTTGCCTGGCAGAACCTGCATCTGCCAGGGCAGCCGCGCATTATCTCGATGCTTACGCGTTCATGGACAGCCGGTGCGAAAGGGACTATCGGTTTGTCGGGAAGTGGAGCCATGTCGAAATCTTTGACAGTCGCGTTTTTGAATTGGGTAGGTATTGACGAATCCAAAGGTGTAATGGATGAGTTTTTGTCGTTATCATAGCTCTGTGTATAAAGTGCCGGGACGTAGACGTGGGGCATTGTTTTTGCGGCGGTCAGCAGGATTTCTTTTCTGGTTGCGCCGGTATGTTTCTGGTTTCTTACGAGGTTGACGATGTCGACGGCCGCTTCTTCACCATCGCCCAGTACGAACATGTCGATGAAGTCGGCGATTGGTTCGCAACTGTTGCTCATCTGACCGCCCGCAATTATGAGGGGGTGGTCGTCTGTCCGGTCGGCTGATCGCAGGGGGACGCCAGCAAGGTCGAGTATGTTGAGGACGTTGGAGTAGCAAAGCTCGTTGCTGATGGATATGCCGATGATGTCCATGTCGGCGGCGGCGGCTTTAGATTCGAGGGTGAACAATGGAATTTGCTCTTTTCGGAGCAATTCTTCGGCGTCGGACCACGGACAGAATAGTCTTTCGGCGGCGACATCGGGGATCTGGTTCAGGATATGGTATAGTATCGTCAGGCCGGTATGGCTCATGGCAATTTCGTATATGTCCGGAAAGCACAGGGCAACGGTAACTTCGCAGCTGGTAAGGTCCTTTTTGGTCTGGTTGACCTCGCCGCCGATGTAGCGTGAGGGCTTGCGGACGAAGGGCAGGAACTTTTCGCTGACCTGTTTTTCTAAAATTCGTATATTTTTTGAGTTCATAGTGTTATTATAGCATTATGACGGATAATAAAAAGACAATTACTAACGCGATGTTGAGTTTTGCGGCGATAATGACGGCATTTGGAGCGGTTATACTTGTCCAGTCATTTTTCGATAAGGAAGATACGTTGGTGAACAGCGGATTTCGTGATGTGATGGGTACGTTTGCGCAGGTTTCGGTTGTTATGGGCGACGGCAGGAACGGGAGCGAGGCCGGGGAGGCGGCATTCGATCAGCTTACTGAAGTCGATGCGTCGATGAGCGACTATATCGAAGACTCGGAGTTGTCGCAGCTTAACCGCAACGGGTATGACGGGCCGGTAAAGGTCAGCGATGGTCTTTTTGAGGTTATCTCGGCAGCGGTCCAATACAGCAGGCAATCTGATGGCGCGTTTGATATCACCATTGGCCCTTTGGTCGGGCTTTGGCGGGAGGCTGAGAGAACCGGGGCAAAACCGACAGAGGTGCAGGTTGCCGCGGCCAAAGCGAAAGTCGGCTATGAAAAGTTACAGCTTGACGCGGAAAACAGGACGGTGAAATTCACGGTCGAAGGGATGCTGCTCGATCTTGGCGGGATCGCTAAGGGATATGCGATCGACAAGGCGATAGAGGCAGCCAGGGCGCACGGGGCAAAAGGTGTGATGGTTGATGTCGGCGGGGATATTATGTGCTTCGGCAATTCATTGAATGGACAATGGAAGATCGGGTTGCAGGACCCAACTGATGAGGGAGAGATGCTGCTGGTGCTGAAACTTTGCGATGTCGCGGTGGCAACGAGCGGGGATTATCGGCGGTTTGTTGTGATCGGCGATGAGCGGTTCAACCATATATTCAGTCCCAAGGCCGGCGTTTCGGCTGGCGAGCTGACCAGTGTGAGTGTGATCGCAGGGACGGCTATGCAGGCTGACGCGTTGGCGACGGCTGTGAGCGTTATGGGGGTGAAGAAGGGTATGGCGATGATAGACAGGATCGAAGGTGTCGAGTGCATGGTGATACAGGCTGGGGCGAAAGGCGAAATTGTCCACACGAAAGACACGTTGCGGTATATCGACTCATCGGCGATTGAGCAGATGCAGAATTTTAATATGATCGAATTCAAAAATACGGAGCGGATCAATGAATAAGTATATGGTAAAACGAGCAACTGAAGCGGTTGCTTTGGATGGTAATTGGGATGCCGGTGTTTGGGCAGACCTCGAAGAAGTTGCGATCGGCAACTGGATGGGCGATGAACCTTCGCACAAGCCTGTAACGCGGGCAAAGGTTGTCTATGACGACGAGGCTTTATATGTGAGCTTTCTGGTCAGGGACAAATATGTCCGGGCCGTTGGGCAGGGGTATCAAAGCATGGTGTGCGAGGATAGCTGTGTCGAGTTCTTTTTTACGCCGGGCGTCGATATCGGGCAGGGGTATTTCAATGTTGAGATAAACTGCGGCGGGACGATGCTTTTGTATCATCAGAAGCTTCGCGGGGTTGAGGTTGCTGCGGTGCCTGATCAGTGGTGCGATACGGTTGAGATATATCATTCTTTGGACACTATTGTCGAGCCGGAGATTGCCGAAGATACGGATTGGGTTATTCAGTATCGTTTGCCTTATGAGTTGATCGAGCGGAATGGACCGGCGTTTGTCAAGCCTGCAAGCGGTGTTCAGTGGCGGGGGAACTTTTATAAATGCGGCGATAAGACATCGCATCCGCACTGGCTGACATGGAACATCGTAGACAGACCAATGCCGGACTTTCATGTGCCGGGTTGTTTTGGGGTGCTTGAGTTTGAGTAATGGTCATCTGTGTTGTTATTGTGAGTCACCCCCCTGCAATGCAGGGGACTACAAAAAATTGACGGGGGCTGTATTAAGCTTTTGCTGTGGGTTTTGGTTTTTGGCCAGCTGGTCTTGGTGGCGGTGCTGTTTTGCCGCGGTAGACTATTACGCCTGTCGGGCATTTATCTATTGCTGTTTCGGTGCCTTCGTTTGGTGAGTAATTTTCGTAGTCTGTTCGGGCATTGTTGCCGTTCATGGTGAACTGATCGGATTTCTTTGTGCATAGTTTGCATGCGATGCAGCCTACCTTACACATCTGTCGTGTGTCCTTGCCTGATTCCTGGCTTGAGCAGGCGACGACCATCATGTTTTCGTGGGTGAATGGAACCATCTCGATGAGGTTTCGCGGACATGCTTTTGCGCATGCGGTGCAGCCGGTGCATTTGTCATAGTCGACTACTGCGAGTCCGTCGATAATGTGGAGGGCGTCAAATTTGCAGGCTGTTGTGCAGTCGCCGTAACCCATGCATCCGAATTTGCAGGCCTGAACATTCGGTTGGGCGTTTGTCGCTGTGCAGGTGGGTATGCCATCGTAGCTGGCGTAGAAGGTTTTGTCTTTGCTTGTCGCCCTGCAATGGATGATCGGTCTTGACGGGGCGCCGCCTTCGCTTACCTGGAGGTTGAGGACGAGGGCGATCTTTTCGGAGGTATTGCTGCCGCCCGGGGCGCAGGCTCCGATCAGTTTAGGGTCAGCGACAACCGCTTTTGCGTAGGAGGCACAGCCAGCGAATCCACAGGCACCGCAGTCAACATTGGGCAGGGTTTCCTGGACCTGTTCGACTTTGGGGTCAACTTCGACCTTAAGTTTGATACTTGCTATGAGGAGCACCACGGCGAAAACCATGCCTAATCCGAGCATGGTTGCACCAGCTAAAAATACACTCAAAAATTCCATATTCAATCCTGTTAGATGTTTCCGACTTTGAGCCGGTTATTTCAATTTATAGTAATAGTTATCCTATCATGCCTGCGAAGCCCATGAACGCCATGGAGAGTATTCCTGCGGTGATCAGTGTTATTGGTGCGCCCTGTAGAGCATCTGGTACGTCTGCGAGTCTGAGGTTTTCACGAATGCCTGCCATGATGCAGATCGCCATCGTGAAGCCGATGCCTGCTCCGAAGCTGAGTACTACTGCTTCGATGAAGCTGTCGATCTCCCAAAGATTGAGGAAGAGGCAAAGGCCGAGGATGGCGCAGTTTGTTGTTATCAGCGGGAGGAAGATTCCGAAGCTTTCGTAAAGGGGCGGGAAGAATTTTTTTACATACATTTCCACGAGTTGGACAGCGCCTGCGATGACGAGGATGAAACAGACATACATCAGGACCTCAAGGCCAACTTTCTGGAGTATGAGGTGGTCGATGAGCCATGTTAGTGTGCCTGCCAGTGTTACTACGAAAGTAACCGCACAACCCATTCCGAACGCCATGTCGATCCTGCCGGATACGCCGAGGTATGGGCATATTCCGAGGAACTTGGTAAAGACGAGGTTGTTTACTATTACAACCGAAAGAAAACCGATTATCAAAGTTTGGAGGGTATCCATTTTTATTCAGACCTTTGTGTTAAGATTTTTTCTTTAAGATAATAGTTACGCCAGCGAGCATGAGGCCCAGGGTTACGAATGCTCCTACGGGCATTCCCATCGCGGCCCAGGGTACGAAGCTTTCGGGCATGACAGCTTTGCCGAAGAGATTGCCGGTTGAGAGAACTTCTCTGATTGCGGCGAGGAAGCAGAGGGTGAGAGTGAAACCGATGCCCATGCCGAGTGCGTCAACGATGCTGATCTTGAGGCCGTTTTTGCTTGCACATGCTTCGGCTCGACAGATGATTATGCAGTTTACGATGATAAGCGGGATGTATGGTCCGAGTTCATCGCTCATGTCGGGCATGAAGGCCTTTAGGAACAGATCGGCGATGGTTACGAATGTCGCGATGGTCAGTGTGAACATCAGGATCCTGACGTGGGGTTTGAGCAGGTCACGCAGAAGGCTGACGACGATGTTGGAGCAGAGCAGTACGAATGTCGCGCTGATGCCCATTGTAAGTGCCGGCTTTACCGCGGCGGTGACCGCAAGGGTGGGGCACATACCGAGCAGGAGTATCAGCACTGGATTTTCTTTCCATATCCCCGCCATGAAAACTGAGGCCGGTTTTATTTTGTTATCGTCTGCCATTATCTAACCTTATATAGTTATTGAGTATAATCTTAGTTACTTGAGCAAGCCCTTTGATTCGAGTTCAGCTTTTACCTGTGGGATTACGTTGTTGAATATTTCTACGACCGCTTTACTGGAGACGGTTGCTCCGGTTATGGCAACGATCTTATCCCTGTCCTTGTCTTTATTTTCTTCTTTTTTTGGTATCTTGGTAAGAGTGAGTTGTCCGACGGGGGCGCCTACGAACTGCTGTTTGAAGTCATCTCGTTTTATTTTGTCGCCGAAGCCGGGTGTTTCGTTGCTGAAGAGAACTCCATAGCCCAGGATCTTTTCACATTTGATGTCGGTTGTAACAACGAGTTTGATCTTGTCGGCAAATCCGGAGCCGACAGCAATGAATGCCCAGCCAAAGGTTTCGCCTGTTGCGGCGTTGGTGGCCAGTTTGACTTCAGTTTTGAGTTTTTTTCCCTTACCCATGTCGACTGTGAATTCGGCCATCTGTTGGGGTATTTGGAAATCGTTAGCATCTTCGATCATGCTTGATGCAAGTTTGTTAAACTTTGCGATCTGGTTTGCATCGATCCTTGGCTGCCATGCGCCTTGGGTTACTGCAAGCAACGCGCCGAAAACGAACGAGGCGGCGATGATGAGCCAGCTTTGCTTGAGGAAAAATTTCAGTTTATTGTCCTGCATTTACTTTACCTCCTGCTGGAGTTAGTTTTACGAATCTATCGATCAGGGGCGTCAAGGCATTCATCAAAAGGACAGCATACATGATGCCTTCCGGGTATTCGCCGAGCAGCCTTATGAGCATTATCAATACGCCGATGCCGATGCCGAAGATGCACATGCCCTTTTTTGTAAGCGGTGCGGTTACGGGGTCGGTCGCGATGAAAAAAGCACAGAGCAGCATTCCGCCGCTTGTCAGGTGGAAGATTGGCGATGCGTATTTATCAGAGCCTGTCAGCCAGAATATTGATGCAACCGCAAAAGCTGAAAGCAGTACGGCGGCGGGAATGTAGAAGCTTATCGTTCGTTTGATGAGGAGGTATATTCCGCCGATGATAAGGGCGATGGCGCTTGTTTCGCCGAGGCAGCCGCCGGTCTGGCCGAGGAGGTTTGACTTGATCAGGCTGTTTGCAACGGTGACTTTTGATTCGCCTTTAATGGCCTGCTTGGACCATGCCAGCGGTGTTGCCTGTGTAATGGGTGTTAGTTCCTGATTTGCTGTCGCGGTATTTTCGACGTTGATCTGTGGATTCGCAGAGTCGATTGTCGCAGGGACCGCCCATGTCGCGGCCAGCGTTCCGAATGAGACAGCGATAAAGACCCTTCCTACCATTGCGGGGTTGAAGGTGTTCGAGCCGAGGCCGCCGAATACCATTTTGCCGATTGCGATCGCAAAGACACATCCGATCGCCGCTGCCCAGACGGGCGTCAGCGGTGAAAGAGACATCGCGATGATAACGCCAGTTACTACGGCGCTAAGGTCGCAAAGCGAATTGCCTTTTTTGCGGACCATGCTGCATGCGTACTCTGTTGCCATGCAGGAGGCTACGCAGGTTATGATCATGGTTACGGCGGCAAGTCTGAAATAGACGATTGCCGCGATCAATGCCGGTGAAAGCCCGATCAGCACGTCGAGCATGATACTCTGCGTCGAGTGTGCCTTGCTTACGTGGGGCGCCGGTGATACTTTTATCTTACTGAGCATTTA
>DAOWHR010000164.1 GCA_030641315.1 Anaerohalosphaeraceae bacterium
AGTGTCCTCAAGCGTATGGTCACGCGGGGCACAGATAGTCTTTCGCCATTTTTCAATACCGCCGGTCTTTGCAGCCGCTGCGTTGTAAACAAATTCGCCAATGCCAACACGTTGCGGGCTGTTGCCGCAATAGCCCTCGTGGGTAGGGTCACCACAAGGTACATTGTCCAGGCCCTTTTCACAGCCGCCCATTGTGCAAAGGCTGAAGTTCTCGGTCAGGTAGCAATCACCGCAGGCCTCGCAATCGAAGAGAACGTATTTTGCGGCCTTTTCGAACATGTTAAAGGATTTGTAAACAAAGCCCTTTTGCTTGCGTGTTCCCAGGCAGCTCATTACTTTTTTGAAGGCATGAAAGCCGCGATAATCGGAATCGAGGATCACACGATGGAACAGATCGAAGTTGACCTGAGAAAGCGTTCTTCTGCGTTTGTAAAACTGGTTCTTAGGGTCGTCGTACTCGTCGTAGAGGTAAAAAGGATCATCGGCTGGGAAGCAGAGATTGTCTTTGTACCGTTGCCAGTCGGAGCCTATCTCGTCTGCGCGAACAAGAATTTTCAGCAGCATCTCCATGTCATGGACAGAGCCGATGTCAACGCCTGCCGCACCCATATCCTTGTACATCGCCACCTGCTGGGAGGCGCGTTCTATCTGTTCGTCTAACGATTCGGAATTGATCTTCGCAAGAAGAGCATCGCTTACGAAACAGCCGGGCAGTTTGCCGTCATGCATAAGCCTGGGCGCCGGGGTAAGTTTGCTAAGCAGAAAGACATTGCCGATCACAGGTATGTCGATGTTGTTGTATTTAAGATAATTGAAAAGCTCTCTGGACTTTCGCCAGTCCCAGCCGACCTGGGTAACGAGGAATTCGGCCCCGGCAGCGATCTTCTTTTCCATCTTGAAGTACTGCTGCATCTGGGACGCTTCGGTGTACTTGAACGGCGACACTGCGGCACCGGTATAGAACTGATGAATGCTGTCAAGCTGTTCCGGTTTGGCCTTAAGGAACGAACCCGCGTTCATGCTTGATATCTTATCGATCAAACCGACAGATTCAACCTCGAAAACTCCTTTGGCAGTGACGGGTTTGTCGCCGGTAAATGCAAGCACAGAATCCACACCCATCCTCTTGTACGTCATAAGCATACTGATGATCGAGTCGAGGTTGTGATCCTTGCATGTTATATGCGGAATGAAATCAAGATCGCTCAGCAGGTCATTTTCCATTGCGTATGTCAGTATCGACAGCGGTTCGATGTTGGCAACGCCGCCGGGGTTCTGCGGGATCGCAAGGCCGACGACATCAAAGCCGACCGGAACACTGGAAGCAAGTTCTTTATAGCCCTTGAGAAAATGTTCGATAGGACCAAAACCAAAACCGGGAGCGCCGGTAAGTTCGACAGTAACAACAAATCCGGTTTTCTGACGAAGGATCGTGCTAAGCTTCTTGCGTGCCATGTAAATCTCCAAAATGTTATAATGACCAAAGAACTTCAAAGCGATGATCTGCCTGGCGGATAATAACTTATCACAATAAATAGCAGAACCAAACCGCATAGTCTAGTAAAATAATTATCCTTCAAACACATAAGGAGAGCTTTAATTAGATAGCTCTTTTTTAACATTATTATGCTCAGTATTAAAATGAAGCATCAATTGCGCACAATATATTTCCATTAAAGGACGGGATAAATAAAGAAGTTACCCATTAAAGTTGGATATTGATGTGTTTAACGGCATGTTAAAACACGTCAGGTATGTATATATTCTATTCCTTGCCCTCGGGCTGAAGGTCAGGGTCTTCAACCTGTTCCGATGAAGATGGATCGTCAGTCTGCTGCTCTTCGGTCAGAGTTGACTCTACATCCCGCAGGCCTGAAATGACAGTCCCGGGAGCATCGACGAAACATTGCATCGAAGCGTTGCTGACAAAACTGCATGTCTTGACAATTGGAGTGGTTACCAGCGGGCCGGTTATACGAGAGGCATCGTCTATATTTTCAGTTTCCTTGTCAATCAGAGGTGTGACCCCTATTAGAAATAAAATAAAACTGCAAAGCAGGTAGCCAGCAAGAAAACCCAAAACCGGCAGAGCGACTTTCTCTAATCGCCCTGGCAATGTTATGTCACTGTCCATGCCAAGCGAAGCAGTTGCCGCGATGTGAAGGACAATAAATGTTAGGATCGCAACGACAAGAACACACGCCGCGGCATGGTAACCCAGCATGTCAACATCCTTTGGCAGAGCTTTGATCATCAGCGGCGAAAGCATGATCGCAACATAGATCGAGATGCACATATTAAAGAGAATTATCCAGATCGCATGGAACCAGCACTTCTTCATCACGAAGATCGCTGTTGATACACCAAACAATATTGCCAGCCAAAATGCCATATTATATCATCCCATATTCGATGTGACTCTTTTTACCTCGTCAAGGGTAGTAAGTCCTGCGGCGACTTTCCTAAGTCCCTGATCCCTTAATGTAGACTTGGCATTCTTATCGCCATGTTGCTTAATATCGGCGATTGAAACGTTACCATCGACAAGCCGGGCCTTGAGCTTACTGTCGACACGCATTACATCCATAATAGCAAGCCGGCCACGATAGCCGGTATTATCACAATGCCTGCAGCCGCATGATTTCATTACCTTACTCGGATCGACCCCTCTCTTTCGGAAACTTTCCGCATGCCTTTTACTGACAGCAGCTGGGGCCTTGCACTTGTCGCAAAGCTTGCGTACCAGCCGCTGCGAAACAATTATGCTAAGAGCCGAAGACATCAACAGCGGATTTAAACCAAGGCCCATCAATCTGCCCATCGCTGCCATATGACTGCTGCTGTGAAGGGTAGCAAGAACCAGATGACCCGTCTGCGATGCCTGCAGCGCCATGTTAGCGGTTTCGCTGTCACGTATTTCTCCAACACATATCACATCGGGATCCTGCCTCAGAATGCTTCGCAGAGCATTGGCGAAAGTTATGTCAGCCTTAACATTGACTTCGATCTGGCTGGCTTGAGGCAGGTAGTGCTCTACCGGGTCCTCAACTGTTATTACATTTCGGGTAAAGAAATCTATCGTGCCCAGCATCGCATAAAGTGAAGTGGTTTTACCGCTGCCCGTCGGCCCGCATACAAGGATCATGCCCGACGGCTGCTGAACCGCTTTTGCTATCTGATTGAATGTTTCCTGCGTCAGCCCGACATCTTCAAGTTTCATCAGACCGGCGCTTTGATCGAGGATCCTTATAGATATTTTCTCTCCGCCCAGTACACCTGCGCTGGCTATCCTGAAGTATGCTTTTCCTTCCGGGATCTTCGCCATAAACGCCCCGTCCTGGGGACGTCTTTTTTCGGCAATATCCATCCCTGAAATCGCTTTTATACTATTGATAACCGCAACGGCCTTGGATAGTTCCATTTCAGCGGCAAGCCTCAGCATACCGTCAACACGGAACCGTATCGTATAATACCCGTCGTCTTTGGGGTCGACAAGTATGTCGCTAGCACCGTCTTCAAGAGCGTCAAGTATCATGTCCTCAGCCATATCCAGAACTTCACGATCAACACCCTTTGAATCGCCCTGCTGGCCGTATACTTCATCAAAACTTCTCCCGGCCGAGTCGAGCAGGTGGATAGTTCTTTTTTTGGAAACTATGACCTTTTTCCTGGTGTTCCAGAGGTGGCTAAATATATCCTCTATTGACAACTCACCCCTCTGGACCTTGCCCACAGTATCGGCAGTTATTAAAACAAGAAGGATAATGGGGCCGATAAACAAAGCTGGCAGATTAATGTACGGCTTCAATGATTGCCTGACAAGTGAACCATACTCAATTCTTTGAATCGAATAAAGGCATAAATAAACCCAGATGACCAATAAAATGACTCTTATGGGACTAAAGGTCAAAAGCGAATCAGGCAAATCGTCCACTACCGCAAATATTGGTGATGCCGATGCTGATAGAAAGCAAATATTCAAGCTGGACCCGACACTTAACATCTATGTATCTCCTGGATAACGATAACAG
>DAOWHR010000165.1 GCA_030641315.1 Anaerohalosphaeraceae bacterium
ATAAAGTCCGTTTTTTACTGCCTCGGCATCGGCGGATGCTATCAATTTATCTGCTTTGGCCAGGACGAGATCCTGCTGGATCGTAAGGATTTCTTTTAGAGTTTGCACCGGGTCAGTATAGAGTCTGCTGCGGTCGATGCCTCCAACGATCTGTTCGGCCTGCAGAAGGTTCTCGAAGCAATACTGATAATTAAACGGGTGGATTATATGGGGGGACTCGGGAAGTGTCGGAGGCCATTGGCCATCTGAGTTGTAAGAATTAGTCAGATGATACCAGGCACGTTTTAAGGTGATCGGATCAAGATCATTTTCAATTTGCGCAAGTTTTTCCCTTACGAGGTCCTGCCAGGGCCGCAGCAATCGAGCCATCGGCGTCTGTGCCCAGGTAGAAGCCTTTGCTCCATGCCACGCCGAATCATCATCAAACGTAATGGTTTCTTCCAGAGCAGGCAAGTCTTTACAGGCACTATCAAAGGTTGTAAAATCGCCAAGTTTCTTACAGCCTTCGATCAGGGCTATCAGCTTATCCTGAGCATCATCGTTTGCCTCAAATACATTATCCGGCTTATTTTCATATTTCAACCGGAACCAGCCGTTGGTTCCAATATATTCCGCATCGTCAGCAAAAACGATCAAGGCTCCTTCATGCTCATCGGGCTTTTGCTGTGAATACTCCTTAACAAGTTCAAGGTACTTATCCAGCGAATATCCCTGCATCCCCATGAAGTAGCGAACACCGTATTGGCATATTCTATCGGTCCGCAGAAACATACGAAGCCTGTTATCTACGCCGGCAACATTGCTGAAAGGAAAATGCAACGCCTTTTCATCCCCAGGCAGATCGTACGCGTAACCGAAGTCGTAAAACTTCTTTTCGTCGCTGTGCTCCTTTTCATATATCTCCGGCCTTTGCGGTTTGCCGTCTGTTGATAACGAGCGGCTGTAAGCCTCGAAATCACCGATGATATTTTTATAGCCTGCATCGGCGACCTGCATCGGAACATAGCTTCTCCATCCGCATTCCGGATTCCAGAAACTTTTGGGCGCGATGCCGAGATGTTTCTCGTAAGCCTCATTAGAGAATCGAATCGACCACAAACCGTCAGCTTGTGGAAAGTTCGGCAGCATCGGATGAGCGTATGGAGAACCCATAAACTCACACCGGCCGGAAGCAATGGCAGCTTTGAGTTTTTCGAGAACATCGGGGGTTCTGCTCGCTATTTCTTCAATGGTGTAACCGGACGCTTCAAAAACATAAGGTGTATCGGGAAAATGCTCACGCATGGTATCGATAGTCATTTCGTAGGCCTTGCGGATAACAAACTCATACCTGTCCGGCGTCAGATACGCATAATTCAAATTCGCATGAAAAATTGATATATACTTCAAAACCACTCCATTCAATAAAGTTCATTTACACCTGCATCCTGAGCAGGTCAGGGATTTGTATTGGTTTATTTTATCTTTAATGTTTCTACAGATTCTAAGTCTATCGATCTAACTCCAGTGATCGTTTCGGTCAAACCTTCGTTGCCGTAGCGAATTGTGTACACGCCCGGGTGAAAGACTTTGGGCTTGAATTTATTGCCGTTGATCCGCAATGTATAGACTGTCCGGCCCGATGCTTCATCGATGATCTGTAAAATCGAATCAGTGAGGCTCTGGAAATCCAATTCCGGCAGATAGGCTTTGGGACTGCGTCCATAGTTGTCCAGTTGGTCAATGGTTTTAGGCCACCCGGGGTACTGTTTTGCATTGGGAACTGTGATGTCAACATTACGAGGCCAACATTCAAAAGTGATCTTCCGTAATTTTTTATTGAAACGAATGACACCAAACCCAGCGGACTTTGTCGTAAGCTTATCGTCGCTTTTTGGTTCTTTAACAGGGTTGGCTGCCGCAAAACAGGTAATCTTGTTTCCAAAGCCATCCTTGTGCCTGCCAGTATATTCGGGTGTTGAAGGCAGGCGATTTTGGCCAGGCGTCAGCGGATCCCACCATCGGTTATACAGATTTGCAATTGAAGGTACGCAGAAAGAATACCCAGCATCTTCCCACTCGTTAATGCCATGATGGAAGATCGTAGCCAAATGCTGATCACCGGCAATATGAACAGCAAAAGCCTTTCGCATTTCGGCAAGAGCTTTATTGCGGCCTGTTTGAGGCCACCCATTGGAGTCAAAGTCCGCATAGATTCTCCTGGTGGGATCCCAGAAGAGATGCGCTCCGCCACAGAAAATGGTTTGAGAGAGGACCGATTTCATGTCCGCACCCTGCCAATCAGTGGCCCAATGCCGCAGAAATTCCAACTGCCTTTCACCCAACAGCTCAGCCTCAGGTATATCCAGATCCTGTGGGTCATAGTCAGGATAATTAATATGATCGGACCTCGGACCTAAATGAGAGACAATTCCTTTGGGGCCTGTTTTGAATTTGCGATCTTCGATGATCGCAAAGCTGATACGACCGATGTTCAACGAAGTATAATAAACCCCGATGCCCTGCTGTATCGGGGTCGGGTCGTAAGGGTCGGGCAGATGGCTGGTTTGCGCCCTTTCAACTTGTTTGACATATTCGGCAGACTTGAAATATCCACCATCGTCACCAGCCTGCGACAGCGATTTTTTGCCGCCCGCACCCCAAAAATTACCCTGGCCAACATCGTGATCGTCTGGAATGGTAATTGTCGGTGTGTTGCGAATAATATCGCCAAAATCGCGTCCGAATTTCAGCCAGTATGCATAATGATTATTGTGGTCGTATACCTGATCGCCGGAGAAAAAAAGCAAATCGGGCTTAAGCCTTTTCATATTTTCGACAATATCACCTTTAGGAATATCGCCACCATCGCGGAGATAGATCGAATTGCCGGTAAAAGCAGCAACTACGATCTCTTCTTTATTGACAGGATCCTTTCGGATCAGACCGCCGTAATATGCGTTCTTACCATGAGCCAGCCTATATTGCCGGTCCCTGGTCGAATCCCAGTTTTCAACTCTGAAATGCGATGTCCAGCCATCTTTGATTACTGGAGCTTTTGAGATTTGCTGCCATTGGCCATTCTTTTTAACTTCCAAACGAATATAATTATCTTCATTCTCTTTTAACGGATAAAGCTGAGCGGTCATTTTAAGGGTATTATTATTCACCGTGTAGAGGCTAAAGCAAATAACATCTTCTCTCGCAACCTCAGGAATAGCAAGAATGTCCGGCTGCTCGGCAAAGAGACTGCATTGCGAGAACATCAGAACAAGAAACGTTGCCCTTAATATTATTTTACTAATTATCTTCATTGAATTTCCTTATATCACTCTCACATCATTAGCAATAGTTTTTGGCTCAAATGTCAATCCAATTCCTGTAAGGCACCCAGGACGACCGGGATTGTTTGCTGCCAGTTTGTTTGTGTGTCTTCCGAAATCTCAAAAGCCACAGCATTTTTGCCCAGTCTGTTTCGTTTGTCGATGACAGCCTGTCTGAGAATTTCGGCAGGTTGATAATATTGATCGACATTAATATTTGCGAGTATGACCTTATCAGGCCAGAGGGAGCGACATCGCTGGTACTCCATATCACCTTCCGGAGCTTCGGTGAGCGAATCAATGATATGGAACGGTGCGTCAGATATCTGATCGGCGATGAGACTTAAGGCTCCATCATAGTGTACCATCACGCGTTTATTCGCCTCTTCATGAATATCGACTGCTTTTCGATAAACCGGCATCATTAAATCTGCATATCGGGCGGGGCCAAGCATACTGACAGTAATATTTTCGTACAGGACGACATACCTGCCCGGACCGGCAGCTATCAGTCGCTGCTCGTCAAGGAAGAGTTTTTCCTGGGCGCTGCACAAATCAAAAAGCTCTGTCTTATCCATCGCCAGATCCATACAGAATCGCTCGGTACCAAGGTAATCGATGTTTAGCGTCATCATCGGCGTACGGTGCAGCCATCGGCCGTGACCAGTCAAAGCGACAAACCCATGTTCACCGACAACCTGCTCAGCTTTTTCGACAGCATCGAAATCAGCGACAAGTTCTGTATTTTCAACGATCCATTGCCGGACCTTGTAATCTGAATCTGTTTTCACCCAGTCTTCCTGCCTCCAGCCGTTTCGTGAAACACGACGAATGGAACCGATGGGAGTGGATTTGGTTTCAATCCGGAAAAGGTTGTTTCCCTCAGTCTTCTCTTCTACAGCGGATTCAACACCATGTTCGATCACTTTTACTGGCGAACTGTGATGTCGGATCGTAAGTCCCATGTCTAGCAATCTTTTCCATCGATCATCTTTGATACGCTTAGCGAGATCGTCGCTGGTTATAGCTCGTTCCATGTTCCAGTCTAAAATAGTATACGGCGTAATGGAAGGTGTACGACCTTCCAATACTTCAAATAAGTCCCTGCATTTATTCATATTTTTATAAATCCATCTAAGCAAAATTATATTTAACCAAGAGCTTTTCAGCTTCTGCCTGCTGCGAAATATCCCCGTCTACAATATAGACTATCCCCTTGGCACTGCCTAGCTGATCAGCCAGAATATCCATTATCTCAAAGCCGCCGCTATACTGGCTGCTGAAGATCTGGATCAGCTTACCGGCCTGGAGAATTTTACGGTAGACGTCAGGCCACTTATCTATCTCCGGCTGGCCTGCACCGGGAATCCACTGAATTCCCCTGATGTCCTCGATTTCAAGAAGCGAGTCCAGGTGTGTCAGTTGTCCCGGTCCGTCCAGATGATAGAACACGTTGGTCAGCCTTCGTGCAGTTGTCTGGAGTTCAGGCTTTACAAATTCCTCAAACATCTCCGGCCCTATCATGAAACAGAAATCGCTTTGCAGCATGTAATGCGGCTCCTCAGAAAAAATCGATGCCCAGGACGTATAGCCTGGATTGACATCTTTAATGATTTCGCTGGTTTGATCATAAACACTCCACCATGCCTCATGTGCCTCCCATGAAAGCCGCTTGACATTTTCCGGATCGGTAAAGATATCCATTGCAAGCTCCTGACTTCCGCGAAGGGAAGCAAGAATATCAAGGTTTCCGCCAATATCCGTCAAGCTTATCTGGACACGCCCGTTCCAGCATTCTACTGCTGCCTGAATCACTTCATTAAGGCGGCGAAACCAAATGCTGTCTTTATTGCACTTGAGCGATGTCGAGGCAGGATCAAAATTTTCAACAGGATGGAACCAGACAGTATCATCCCTGTCTTCGAGCCTGCTGCCTAGAAATTCGGCTATTACTCCAGCCCCCAAATTGGGACAGAAGTTAGGGAAAGCATCACCCAGAAATTTCGTACAGCAAAACTCATAGTCCCATCGGTCAATGATAGCCTCAGCAGGAACATTAAGATCATACTGTGGAATGAACTCATTATAAGGAAGTTCCGGAACAGGTCTGCCAGGTTCATTACCCTTCAGACGAACCTGAATTAGAGGCCGTTCAAGATCACCTTTCCACCACTTGCAGGCATCTTCTTTTATTCGAATCCACCGCTCTTTACTAAAATCGATCAACGATATAAACCTTATGTATTCATTTTTAAATTTCAGTTTTGGTCCGAACCGCTAAGCAATAAACGTCCAGCAAATATTGCAGCAACAGGATTATCCTCTATGCGATCAAGCAGCTTAAGCTGGCAGATGCGAATCAATCCTTTACCTGCTTTTTTCTCGACAGCAACAGGTACTGTACCCCATTGACTCTTCCAGTCACCATTGCCGCTTTGAAGGATCACTTCCCAGCCTTTAGCAGCAAGTACAGATTCTAATATTGGAGTCGGATAGCCAACGGAACTGTCATACCAGAATTTAAAATCATTTGGCTCAAAGCCTTCGACTAATCTGTGGCTTGTACCGCGAGAGACAAAATGACGATCTCCCATGCCGCATTTGTCAACCTTAACTTTGCTGCCTGCAATGTTGTATTGGCCCGGCTGTAATTCCAGGTAAACCGCTGTTGCTCCTGCTTTAACAGCTTTTTCAATCCCGACGGTTTGTTTTTTTGTCAGATCAGATCCTGAGATCACAATTGTATCGTTCGATTTAATTCCACCTTTATATACACATTTGCCTTTCAGTTGGCGGGCCAGTTTAGCAGCTATGCTTTTGTGGCCCTGTGGAACATAGAACCGTACATCTGGTTTAGTTTGGATCGTTGGAAAAATCGAAAAATCCATCGAGACATCATGCAGTGTTTTGCCAGTGTTATCCACTAACGCTAAACGGACAATCGCAGTGGTTCTCTGTTTTACAGTGGGAAGTTTAAAACGAATCATGCCCTGCGGAATAGAATTACATGCCTGGATATCGGCTTTGCAATTACCTACCTGAAGTATTCTGCCATTCATTTCAATCTGGTAGACGAGCTTTGCACCTGCAGGCCGCTCGTTCAGATCATTACATATCCATGCTTCCACTTCAATCGACTCACTGTCGAAATACGACGTTCGATCTGACCGAAGCGATACCATCAGCGGAGTCAATGCCTCACGGTACGCAAAGAACGCTTTCTTTGGCTGGCGGTCAACATCCATGATCGTCTTCATCCAGCCGGCGGGCCATGCGTCAATAAACAGGTGGATCGCGAAAGTGTTCATCCTGCTGTCACGGCGGAACGCCTCGGTCATGGTGCGAACCACCCATGCCTGGTGATCCTGGCTGGCGTCAACCCATTGCTGTGCTGTTTCGGGTGTTTCGTACCAGAGGTAATGGAACCGCTCGCTCTGGACCTTGCTGATGATACCCGGAGTCCACCGAGAGTCCGCAGTTTTGGGCAGCCATTTTTGGGGATAATACTTCTGCATCGTATTATGCGGTTCCAGCCCTTCGGCGCCGAATTCCCCGCAGCCGTAATGCCAGTTGCGTTTAACCGGTATCCAGTATCCGCGATTGAGTTTGCCCAGATCCAGCCCGTGGCCAATATACCAGCCGCAATAGCAGTGGTTATCAGGCATACCTTCAGGAGCGGGCGGGTCATAGTCACCATCGCAATATTTTATAACACGGTCAGGGTTGGCCTGCCGGATTATTTTGGAGGCCATATCGAAGAAATCCTCCAACTCCTGACGGATCAGAAATCGATGCGGCTTTCCGGTCGCGTTTGGATATGGCTCGTTGATGTAGCTGACCATAATACTGCTTGCGTGAGGACGTATCAGCCGTTCCATCTCTTCGGACTGACGGACAGCTTCGATTAATTGATTACGGCTCAGAACTCCGAACAGCGGAAGGTCCGTCTGTGTCATCATCCCCAACCGGTCACAGTATTCATAAATTTTCTTCTGGACCGGACGTTGTGTCAGCCGCAGGAAATTCATATTGCAAATCTTTGCCAACAGAATATCGTCACGAAGTTGATCATCGTCGTTGCGCATTACGCACTGCTGGAGATGGCCCATCGTGTTCGCTCCCCGCAGCCGTATCTCACAGCCGTTCAGATAGAATTTGCCTTTGGGCTGCGAGTTTTCGTCCTGAACAAACGTCCGCATTCCGAACTGCTGTTTTGCGGTATCAACGATTTTCTTCTTATCGTTCATCAATTTAACCTGGAGTTGGTAGAGCCATGGTTCGTCCGGCTCCCATTTTCGATGATCCGGTATCTCAATCGGAACACGCAGATAATTGATGCCTGGCCCCATTAGATTATCCACACAGGGACTTGTAAACTGATCGACATCCCCGTGGCCGCGTATCTGAGTTGTTTGCGGATTGTAGATAATCTCCTTGAAAACCGTTTTTTTGAAATTCTGCCCATAGAGCGAAAGCTTCAAAGTGACCGAAGTATCATTCGTTGCGCAGTTACCTATTTCGACCCACGCTTCTGCCCGGTTGCTGTCTGGAATGGGCCTTACAAAAACATCACTAATGAACAATTGACTCCTGGCTTCTATCCGAACAGGCTGGTAAATTCCCATACCTGGCGGACAGTGATGCCATCCCAGTTCGGGATCGTCATAACCGCAACCTGTAGCAGCATATATCTTGTGTCCGCTGCTCTGACCGTCCGGAGCACAAAAACCACCCATCGGGACATCGTTTTCAACCTTAATCACGATTGTATTATTGCCGACTCTTGCTTGCTGAGAAAACTCGAATTCAAATGGTGCGAAAAAGCCTTCATGAGAACCGACGTACGAATTATTGATAAAGACGTCAGCTTTGTAATCGACACCATCGAAACATGCGAAAACAGCCCCTTTGACAAGCATCTTTTGAGTTACTTTAAAGTTTGTCCGGTAGTATGTTACCGCCCTTCCCAACGGCGGGCCGTAATGCGGGATCGTCACCTTTTGCCATTTGCCTCGACCATCGAGCACATTTGCAAAATTCTCAATATCTGATTCGGTTTGCTGCCGCCAGTTGAATTTATCCAGGGGCATTGATATCCGATGATCACGCAAGGCAGGAGCCAGATCTTTCATGTATCTGGAATACTTCCTGCGCAATTGCTGCAACTTACGATCAAGCTGGGCAGGAGTTGCCATCTTCCTTTGCGGCTTGAAGCCCGTTGGCTTATCAGTTTTTAAAAGCGGCAATTGTTTTTTGGGAACAGGCAAAGGCTTTGGTTCGGCAAGATCTTTACTTCGAGATTCAAGCCGCTGTACCGCTATTTGCGCGAATACATCATTTTCAGGCCGTTTATTATTTACCACTGTATTGGTTCCTTCAATATTATAATTATTGATTCGCTATCTTCCTGTTGCGATGATTGAATATGTCAACAGCACAATACCAAGCATTGCTGCAAATACCCATGCCTGGCCTACCCAGTCTTTTCGGTTCCATTTCCTGAACTCCCAGTTGGAATTTGGAAATATCTTAAGATGGTCAAACCTTGTTGGATCGTTATTCGTAATTCCCATCTGCCTGGCATCTTCATCATGGTCGGCACTTACCGGTGTTCTCATTTTTCCATAAAATTTATCCAGCACCGGTTTATCCTGCGGTCTGGTCATAAATGCGACAATGAGCAAACTGCCGAAGGGCACAATGACACGAAGAAGTGCGGTCATGGTTTCATTCAGTGAATAGGAATTTTTCGAAAGGTCCCAGCCCAGAAGATCGATAGCGACCAGTTCGACTTTCAGCATTCCCTGTCCGTGAGGCGTACCATTTTGGCCAGGATCAATCCCCTGCTGCCAGAATATTGAACGCTCGGGCATTAAAGAGCTTTTCGTATACGACTTGCCTACCGTCAACAGTTCCGGCCTGTCTCCTTCGGATTTGCCAAGTGCGTTGAGTTTGTCCCATAGCTCGATCTGTTCGCTTCTTTCTTCGACATCGACAGCCTTTGCGATATATGAATTTGTCACAGTATACGCCTCTGTTGTTTTGGCAAGATATTCGTTGTCACGCATGTCTGGTATCAGTGGAATAAATACCGGCAGCAGGAGCGTGAACATGAAAGTGATACCTAAAGACACCCATGCGGCAGTTTTATTGGCACGCCGCCAGAGCATTCCTAGCCAAAATGCCGCTGCTACGATGCTGTTAAACATCAGCATATACTTGAACAGCCCAAACACACTATCGAACTGAACCGCGATCGAAATACCGCCGATGATATATACAAGGCAAAAGACTCGACCGGCCTGAATGTAATGATGTTCGCTTCGTCCGGGAAACATAGGTCTGTATACACTGTGAGTCAGAAGCGCTGACGTTGTCAGCATCAGCGCGTCAGCTGTGGACATAAGAGCGGCCATCAGGCACGCGATCATCAGACCCACCACCAGGCCGACCAGCAGGACCGGCCCGGCCATTACCAGCACCATCATTACCGCCTCGCGACCAAGATCGACTGCATTCTGAAAGTCCAT
>DAOWHR010000062.1 GCA_030641315.1 Anaerohalosphaeraceae bacterium
GATCTGAATTTGGTTCCCATTTCTCCTTAAATCCAGCTACCCAATCAAAGGCCAAACCTTTGGTATTAAGACCACCTTGGCCCCAACCATTATCAAAACCAACATAGGCACAACCATAATATCCATCACCTCCAGGCACAAACCAGATTCTGGTCTTAGGACTTGACCAATCTTCATTATTGCAAAACAAGACATCCTCACCCCCAGTAAGAACAAAGATGGTGCAGGCTTGTAAATTTGACAAGGCTACGGCTGAAAGGATCAAGGCAACTTTGAGTAATTTTATTGTTTTCATTATATTCCTTTCAAAACTCCATATTTCCATTCTAAGAGCACTTTAACTCATACCTACCAAAACGACCGCTGATGTCTGGTCAAATCTCAGTTCCAGTAGTGTGTCAAAACTAATTTCACTCATTATACCGACATCAAACTGCCTTTAAAAGAACAAAACTCAATAGTTCTGACAGTCAGATATCTCTGAATTCAGACTCTACACACTTTTTCCATAGTCAGGACACACCTTCTATGCTCTCCATATAACTAACTAATTGTCAATTTATGCTTTGTCCTCTTCCTCTGTTGCGGCGTGACTGCTGTTCCAGGTACTCTTGGTTCCGTCACCATTATGCAAAACTGTTCCTTCCTGCAGTTCTGGGTCCAGTTGGAGATTCTTCGTTGGATCTTCAAATGATCCCAATGCATCATGATCAGGATTCAGTACGATCTTCAAACGTTTGAAGTGCCCCCTGTTTGACGAGAAACCATTATCCGAACCCAAAACGATATGGCTGCTTCTATCTGCCTCCATGGGTACCCAGGCACCGTCAACCTTCTCGAAGCGAACATTGCTCATGCTATACCTCCGAGTGGCCCTGTCCTCTTTTGTGATAATACGCGGCGTCCCTGGATCACCAATGTCATCGCCTAATCCGACAAACACCTCAATTTTAGCTGGATGATAACCGTGCTCTGAGTCCAGCCAAACCCTGAACTTGCCTCGTTTTGTGTCGGCTTCGATAACATAACAGACCGAACCTCCAATTCTCTCAGTCTTTGGACGAACGGATATACGCTTTGCCTTCCTGAGAGTACTGTCGAGTCGTGCTTTAGTCTGCACGTATCCCATGAAGAGATTATTTGTATCATTCCTATCAAAATAGCCCCATGACTTCCGGCATCCAGTGTCCCAGCCTGGTTTACCTTCCTCCAGATAATTGAGGTGTGATTTGTCTGGTGGAGCGCCTAGTTGTTTGTTATGACGATATGTGAAAGCATTGCCTATTACACTCATCACATAGCGGGCTTTGTCCCTGGAAATTTTAGAGCCGCTAACATCGCCCCATTGAAAGCTTTTTACATAAGAGCGTCCTTTGTTGTCTGTGCGGTGCTCACCTTCCTGGAACTGTCTGGCATTATTCGTCCTCATTCCCCAGCTAGGTATGTTACAGCTTCCAACACCCCGGTGTTCCCATGAACTGATAAAGCTCTCAGTTGAATCCAGGGCCTGGGTGTATCTTTCCAGCAATTCCGATACTGACGGACAGCTTTCAGCCGCCGAACATTCAAAAGCAAGAAGTGTTACAACGAAAAGGACAAATCCAAAATGGTGATATAATAATTTCATTACAGAACTCCCTCTAAACTATTATACTGGTCAGCTGCCTCACTCAATAATAGCTGTATCCGACTGAGACTAACAGTGCCGGATACAGCTCATTTACCATTTTCTATTTCCCGCCGATAACGGTAATGCTTGGTCTGGCTAGTGTATTAATTTCAGATTCAAGCTGATTAATACGTTGACGGGTTCGCTCCAGAGTATGGATATCGTGCTGGTGTCGGGCTGTCTTCTCGTTCACCGCATGAGCCTGAGCGATCTGTTCTTCGATCTGAAGTAACTGATTGACGATGGCCACCCGAAATGTCTCGCCTTGTTCGATCTCGATAGCAAGTTCGATCAGTTCTCTGGAAAATCCCCTGATCCTGTCGCCGCCCCCAAGATCGCCAAGTTCTTCCTTTCGTCTTGCCAATTCTATCCGCGCCCTGCTGATCTTCTCCTGCATTTCCATTATCGCATCCAAACCTGCCATTCCTGCTTCGACAGATTTTTTCGTAGCCGTCAAGCGATCCTCTAAAGCACCGATGATACTTTCAATATTTAAAGACACAGTATCATTGGACATCTGCACCTGAACACTGTCCCGCAGTTTAGGCAATTGCTTTTCGATAGCCCGGCTACGTGCCTTCATACGGGCAGACTCCATTTGTATGGAGTATTCTTCTTTCAACCAGGATTGCTTTTGGTCATACAGTGTTTCTAATTCAGCATCGGAATACTCAAATGGAGCATACCTACTCGGACCGGATATTGAATCACTAACGACATAAGTATAGTACGAAGTCGACTCTTCTGTCGCAACTGTTACAATTCCATCCTTAATGCTATATGAAATATCTGAAAGGCCACCCCCCACAGATGCCAGCACTCTGTCAAGCCCAGCCCGAAGCGGAACGTTATACAAACCCTCGCCCGAACAGCCGACAGGTGTATCCTGTTGGATAAACGCGTTATTCTCAAGATCGGTCCACATAACTATAAGCTTCAAAGGCGGATCAACCGATTTGCGTATCATTTCCACTGCGTTTTTCAGAGTGGTGTCAACATTTAGTTCACTGAGATCAACTTTCGTCTCAAGTTGTTCTTCGGTTTCTTTATCCTCTTCGGTCCTGCCTGCTTTCTTATCGATAGCTGCGACCATCTTTTCATGCTGCTCCATTGCCTGATGCAGTTGCATCTCCAACTGCTCAAGTCTCATCTCATAAGCATGAAGGAACGCATTTTCAAGATTTTCGACTACAGCCGCAAGAAACTCCTCAGCTACAGGTTTGTCGCAGTCAGTAAGATCGACCTCAAGCTTGAACAGCAAAGTCTGATCATCGTTACCAGCCGCCGGACGAGTCCCCGTCGACCTGGTCGGTGTCGCAGGCCTTGTAGTAGTACCGCCGCCATATCCACCCATACCACCGCCAATACCACCCATGCCGCCCATCATTCCTCCTCCATAACCACCCATACCGCCGCCAATTCTACTGCTGCTGGAACTGCTGCGGGTTCTAGCGGTAGATGTCGGCTTCTTCGGAACTGGTATGTCCATCAAACCTCCACCCATACCGCCCATTCCTCCTGAAGGCATTCCAGGCATCATCATGCCCCCCATCATTTGCGGTGAAGTTTCTTTTGGTGTCCTTGACGTCGTCGCTCGTGTCCTTGTTGCCGCCGGCCGAGCGCCGGATGTCGTATCCACCGCAAGCGGCTCTATCAGGATACTAAAACACTCGCCAATATCATCCTGGGGCACTTGCAGTACATCGGCCCTGGCTCGTCCGGCAACGCCGGAGCTTTGTACCAGGTACTCAATTATAGTCATCGTATTATCAAGCTGTATAACCGACCGGTCAGCACTGACCTTCACCAGGCAGCTCGCACGAAACGTCTCCGATCCCTTCTCAGCGCCCATCGTAAACCCGGCAACCATCACCAAAACCATCATCACTGCAATAACTCTTGTCTTTGTCATGTCAAATCTCCCATCTGGATTATATTAATATATCCCGGTTTACTTTCAATTTCTTTAAGTTTCTGCCTTGCGATCTCTGCATAATAGTTATCGGGGCACAGCTTAATAATGCGTCTGTAAACCTCGACCGCACGGTAATCTTCTTCAATGTTATCCGCCTTGTACAGTAGGCTAATAGCAACCTTGTCAATATTCCGATTCATTTCCTCGATCGGATCGGGTATCGCCGAAAGCTGCGACTTGAGCGATATCAGCCTCATGTCATTTCGCTGCTCGGCCAGTGTTTCATGCACCAGGCTAAGCAGCGAATCAACTTTGGCGCTAAGCTGTTTAACCTCCGCTTCAAGCTGTGCGATCGATTCCTGTGATTGGCCTGCCCCTGCGGTTTGCTGCTGCGATCCGATCTGATTATTGATCGCAGTAAAGGCCCATGTGCCGAGTACAACAATAATAAACGCTGCTGCGACCTTAACGACCACTCTTTTCGTCCTGCGTTGATGTGCCGCTCGGCTGCGGACCGCATTTGCAAGATCGCCAGACACCGCCTTCGGTTCCGGCGCCATCTTGTCAATACTGGTAAGCAGTTCTGTAAGTTTATCATGTTCCATTGTTCTATTCCTCTATCAACTCAGCCAATTGGCCCTTGAGTCTCTTTCGTGCCCGTGACAGCCGCACGTTCAATGTATTTTCGCTGATGCCGAGAATACCTGTGATCTCTTCGGTCGAAAGCTGCTGGATATATTTCAATACGATAGGCTCGCGATATTTCGTATTGAGTCTGCTGATCGCCTTCCGCACCGCCCCAAAGGTCTCTTCGCATACCGCGCTCGTCTCACTTCGCTGCTGCTGTTGTTCCAGAAAACGCCTTGCGTCAACATAAAGCTTTCTTCGGTATCTCCTCGTTCGGCAAGTATTTATTGTGATTGTAAAGAGCCATGTCTTAACACTGCATTTCCCGCGAAACTTCCCAAGCCCCTTAAGC
>DAOWHR010000347.1 GCA_030641315.1 Anaerohalosphaeraceae bacterium
GCGTTTTGAACCCATGAAGGCTATTAAAGCATAACATAGAGGCTAGCGCAAATTTTAAATAGGAAATTTGTGAAAAATATTTTCAGGGCAAAAAAGCAATGCAAATCCAGTGCCGAACACTATTGTACCGGACACCATCTGGGATTTCTTATTATTTTATCTCAACTATTTCAATAAGTTCTCTGTGTTTGGGATTTGTTAAATAATCTTGTCCCCTTTCAGGGTGTTTAAAATAATTGGGATCATTAATCATCTGCTCTGTAAATCGATGATCCAATTGTATCGAGAAAGTGATTTTTTTACCAATTTTGGTATAATATATTTCATCTTTAGAACTAGTACCGAATAATTTAATTGAACTAATTATTGTGTCGTCTTTTAGGAAATATAGATTTGCACCTTCTCCATAATTTTGTTGCATAAGTTGTTTTATAACGGAATCTGGAATTTGCTTTTTCAAATACTCTTCATATACTTCTTCTGGTGAAACAAAAGAAGAACCACCAAGTGCTAAAACACAACAATCTGCATCACAAGGATTATCGAATACTATTTCTTTGGTTTCGTTTATTTCAAAGACTTTTGAAGCATCTATGAAAAGCTGGTCCAGTTTTTTAGAATTTACATGGTCATAAGGAATCTTCTCACATTTATCATTTTTAACAAATGAAATTACCATAATTGAAAACAAAATAGTTCCAATCACAGTGACTGTCAAAATAATACTGAACCGTTTCATTTCTTCTCCTATTTTTTGGGGCATAAATTAAAAGTGTCCGGGACAGTTGTTTTATATTTTCTGCCCACACTTAGATTTATTTCAGTCTGTTTCAATTTCAAACTTCCTGCACATAGACTTGCTAATATTCTCAAGAGCTAACAGCTTGCCTTCGCCGTCAGAACTGCTCAGCCACAGACCGGCAGGTTTGCTGCGATATAGAAAGTACGACATCAGCGACATATTCTCATACACGCTTCGCCGGTCTGTTGTAATAAACTCCCTTTCAATGCTTTTGCCGAAAGCGTCATAGAAGCTGGCTACATCATCTATCGCGAAATCGCCAAGCTCCATAATGCCGTCCGCTCGCAGCAGATAAGCAGCATAGAGCTGAGTTTTCTTCCTTTGCTTTTCTCTGCGGGTCTTTGCCGAAAGATCGACATGCAGAACAGATAACTCGCAAAGCTGTTTTGTCCATCGATAACCGCCCCTGGTCATTTCGCACAGACTTCCAATGGCCTTCTTTTTTTGATCTGCAAGTTCAAATTCCATTCTTTCCGAATGTTGTTTCATGCAAACTTCAAATTCTTCGATCTGCTTCCTGGCATCTCCCGATGCAGCTTTTATGGCCTTGTCAACCCGCCCATAGTAATCTTCCGGCGGAATTCTTCCCATGCATGGCCCGGGGCAGATTTCCATCTGATAATACGGACAGCTTGCAAGGTCGCTGCCCGATGCCGCAAGATCGGGCTTCCTGCAAAGCAAAAAAGCGTTATTGAGCGACAAAGCATACTCGTTTGCCGACCGCCTGGTCGCGAACGGTCCGAACACTTTTTCGTCTTTACACGCCATCGGATTGTCAGTCACGGCGAAAAAAGGCCATTTGCTGCTCAGGCATATCTTAACGAAGCTTTGTTTTGGCAGGGACAGCAGTTTTCGGTAGCTATCTGGATAGAGAGCTTTGGTGATCCTGTAGTACTCAAGGCTGCTCTTGAAATTATTGTAACAGTAGCGATAATAGACTTTTGCTGTGATCGATGCGATGTCTGCTCGTTTGGTTGGAGTCGTCTGCTCCGGGCAGGTGAGCCTGGCTTTTGCTGTCCTTCTAATGTTGGCCGCTGTTAGCACCTGTATAGGCTTATCGTTGCTGTCCGCAAAAAAAATAACCCCCTTACAAGTTGGAAGGGGGTTAAGCAAATCACTGTCACTATCCGCATCGCCAAGGCTCTTTGCGTCAATCTCAAGATGATCATCAAAAAGCTCATGCAGCATTATATTGTCACACTTTCATGCCCGCAACAATCGTATCGAAAATAAGCCTGTCGCCGACAAGCCCCTGTATCCTTGCGCTGAACTGACGGCTGCGGATCTTAACCATACAGCCGATCAGGTACAACCTTTCGCCCGGCACTACAGTTTCGCGGAACTTTGACTTCTCTATGCCCGCAAAGCCGATGAATCCTTTAAATCCGTACAACTGTTTCATATAGAAACTACTGATCTGTGCAGCTGCCTCAACCATGATCACGCCTGGCATGATCGGTCTGCCGGGGATGTGACCGCGAATCCAGAATTCATCGTCGGTTACATCTTTGTATCCGATGATCTGCATCTTCTCGAGATCGTGCCACACTATCGCGTCAAGCTGTGACATCTCAAATGATTGCGGATTTACTTTTAAGATATCATCTTTGTCAAATTCAACCTTGTTCAGGTCGATTCCGGCTATATCAAAAATCAAAGCGGGCGGCATTACGTCCTCAAATTTTACAATATTAATAAAGGCAAACCAACCACTATCCGAGCCTGCGAACAATCAGTTCAACAACCGGTTATGTGTTCGTTTGCAACTAAATGATAAAACTTAGTTACTAATCTTCGGAACGAAGTTCGAGTACACGATTACGAACCTGCTGTGCGGCCTGCTTGATATCCTGCATCTGTTTGCGTACCCTGGTTCCTGCTGCCTTGTTTCCGCCTTCTGCCTTGTTGATGTCTGCTTCAATTTCGTCAACCAACGTTTTAAGAGCTTCGAATTCCTGCATCTAAGTTTCTCCATAAAAAGGTATTATGAACTGGTTTAAAATCACAAGTTTTTCATTTTATCAATATAGGTTCAACGTTAACTCAGCGATTCTCTGGCCTTTGCGTTTACACTGATTTATTACTCTGTCATCCGGCTTTCCGATAGATACCGGCCCGTAATGGTCGCCCTGAGGATCGCCCTGAATGACCATCCCGTGTATCATTAGCACATTCAAAATGGAATTTATTGTAGTCTCATTGCCGCCGCCGATGTTTGCCGAACTGCTGAATGCGGCGCCGACTTTCCCATCGAGTTTGCCATGTTTGCTTACGGACTCATCAAAAAACATAGCGATAGGTCCTGCCATACCACCGTAATAAGTTGGCGAACCTACAACGATGGCATCAGCTTTTAACAGGTCGTCGATCTTAACATCGTCAACGCTTTTGCACTTAGTAGCAACCGCGGATTCATTCATAGCATCAGCGATCGTTTCTGCCATCTGCTTCGTATTACCGCTTCTTGAATAGTATATCACCAAACCGGTGGGCATTGAAAATCTCCTTATCAGCCTATTGTTTTTTCAGCTTCTCTATATTCTTACTGAAACCTTTGGGGGTTTCAACCACAAAAACGGTGTTTTTAATATTTTTATCCACTTTTAAGTTAGTCAGCACCAGATCATAAACGTCATCTTCTGTTGAAATAGTAACCATTTTAGTGGGGAAAAACGTCTTTTTGTCCACCCAGATGTCAATTTTCTTGTACTCGTCTTCGTGTCGTGATTCGATTTTAGGGACTAAATTTATATGTGCCAAACCGTTAGGATCGCTCTTTTTGCTATCTAAAAGCTTGATTTCATACTCTTTTTTCAGATCAGCTGTTTTAGTAAACCCGACCATTGGGAAATTGCGATTGACAAAGTCAAAGGCACCGATAGGTTTTTTCTCCGGGGCCTGCTCATAAAGATTGACCGTTTCGTTCTCATGGTCGACCATGGTTAGCCACAGACCATCGAAGACGATATTTTCAACGCGTTTTTCTTCTTCCTCGTCATCAACCTTAAGAGTATAAAAATCGATTCTGATCCAGGACCTGTTTTTTTCGCTCTTATAGTAGAGTTTGCCTTTCTTAAGCACCTTCGAGTCAAGCATCTCAGGGTCACGTATCGTCAGGAATTTAACATCTGCTTCCAGAGTTTTCAGCGTTTTTGTACGATTATTGAGCTTTTTAAGGATATTTTCAAGCAGGGTATTAACGGGACCATCCTGCGTTTGGCAGGGGGCCTTATCTGATTTTACAATATCCTTTTCGATTTGCTGAGCACACTCAGCAAAGCAAAACGGTGTAACTGCTGTGAATAAAACGCAGAAAATAATTACGTGACGCATCTATGAAACCCCTTGATTATTAATATTATCAATAATAGTAAGCACTTGATTGAAACTGTCTATCACGAAATCGGCTTTTTCTGCAAAAAACTCGGCATTTTTGTGTGTTTTAAATAGAACTGCTACCGCACCGGCTTCTTTTGCGCTTACAATATCGTGATCAAAGTCACCTACAACAATTGTCTGCGATGGTTTTGCCCCAAACTTCTCACACAGACTATTGACGCCGAACGCATCCGGTTTAGCTGGGCCGTCCTCTCTGGCAAACACGCCATCGAAAGACAGATCATGCTTTTTCAGCACAGTAATGACGTTATTTCGTGTGTTTCGTGTCAGGATTCCCATCTTTATCGAAGCATTTCGGATTATCTCGAGCGTATGGAGAACTTGGTTGTTCAGTTCGGAATTGACTGCTGCCTTGTTTTCGTGTTCGCAAAGGACTTTTTCCGCGATGATCCTATCCTCTTCGCTCATTTTTTCCAGCAATTCCAGGATAGGGCCTGCGTCTTTGCTGACTCCCATATCCTCACGAATCTGGTCAAAGTCAAGCATTGGCTCAGTCAGGGTCCCGTCCATATCAAAAATAACAGCTTTAACGCTCATTAAATGCACCTCATTGATCAGCAGGAAAATCACTTTCCAGGCTGTTTGCCTGCGTGCGGATCTCAAATCTACTCGATATTTCACTATAATACGTTGAAAAACGCCAAATATCCTGTTTAAAACAGTATTTTTTACAACTTTCTTTGCCAATTCGCATCACTGGCTCGGTTAATTGGGCATTTGATCAACATTGGCGTAATTAAAGATTTGAAAAAGTTTTAAATTTTAAATTTGTTTGCTTGTTCCTTGTTTTTCTGTTTGTACAATAATTGCTTGATATCATCAGGGCGTTATTAAAATCTTCTGCTGCAAACTTATAATCATTTTATTGAAGCAAGGAAATAGTTATGGAAAATGGTAAGAGTGGTATCCTTACAACAGCAATGTACAATTTTGATGTCGCCGCCAAGCGGTTGGGTCTTGATTCGGATATTCGTCAAAAAATTCTTGGTCCAAAAGAAAAGGTAGAGATCGATATCAATCCGAAACTCCCCAATGGCCGGATGATCAACGCAAAGGTTTTTATCGTAAGACACCATGACGCTCTCGGCCCCGCCAAGGGCGGCATCAGGATGACACCTTCTGTAACCCTGGATGAAGTAACAGGTCTGGCAATGGAAATGACTTGGAAAACATCTTTGATCGGTGTACCCTTCGGCGGAGGAAAGTCCGGCATCAGGCTTGACCCGGCAAAGCTAACAGATGATGAAAAAGAAGCCGTGATCAGGGCATTTGAGCGCGGAGCAAGCCGGCATATAGGCCCCGAGATATATATACCCGCACCGGACATGGGGACTAACGAAATGGACATGGCGCATATCCGCGATTGTATTTCATATTCTCAGGGAGTTTCGATAACAAAAGGCTGTTTTGTAACAGGCAAACCTGTTATACTAGGCGGTATTGTAGGTCGAAGAGAGGCAACCGGCAAGGGTGTTGTCTATACGATCCTTTCATCGTGTGAAAAACTAAACAAAGATATTAAAAAGATGTCCGTGGCTGTTCAGGGTTTTGGTAACGTAGGTTCCGTTGCCGCTGCCGAGATCGCTCGGCATGGTGCAAGAGTGGTCGCGGTATGTGATGCCCAGGCTGGCCTTAAAAACGATGATGGAATTGACATTCAGGCTCTGGAAAGACATTTCGTGCAAAAAGGCACGCTTAAAGGTTTCCCCGGGTGCAAAGAGATGGCTCCGACCGATATTTTCGCTGTTGACTGTGACATATTGATCCCTGCCGCCGCTGGCTCGCAGATCACTTTGGAAAATGTAGATAAAATTAAGGCTTCGATAATAGCCGAAGGCGCCAATGCACCAACGATCCCCGAGGCTGATGAAGTTCTGGCCAGCCGTTCGGTTATGGTAGTGCCTGATATTTTGTGCAATGCAGGCGGTGTTTTTGTGTCGTATTTAGAGTATACTCAGGAAACACAGCGGGAGCAGATGACACTGGAAGCAGTCGAAAATCGTCTATCTTCTAGAATGGCAGAGAGGTTTAATGATGTATATGATCTTGCTGCCCAAAAAGGTATTACAATGCGTCAGGCAGCAATGGATATTGCCGTCAGCCGGGTCCTTGAGGCTGTAAGGACCAGGGGACTGCTGCCATAGCCGCAAATAAAGGAAATATTGATGGAACAACCGGATATTGCAAAAGCTGCACGTCAGCATCTTGAGATGGATGCTTTCTTTACGGGCGACTTTGCGCTTAAGAGCAGCATGAAGCATGTTAGTACGAAGGAATATGATTTGGAAAAAAATGAAAAACTGCAAAAAATAGCTGCCGTTATCGCCAAATGCCAAAAATGCGAACTGGCGCAGACCAGAACCAATGTCGTTCCCGGCGAAGGTGACCCCAACGCCAGAATAGTCTTTGTCGGCGAGGCTCCGGGTGCCGACGAAGATGTGAAGGGAAGGCCGTTCGTCGGAAGGGCGGGCCAACTTCTCGAAAAGATCATCATTGCAATGGGACTTCAGCGGGATCAGGTATTCATCTGCAATACCCTTAAGTGCCGCCCACCAGGCAACCGCGATCCAAAGCCTGACGAGATTGTATTCTGCCAGCCCTATCTGAAACAGCAGTTGGAAATTATCGCACCGGAGATCATAGTCGCTCTGGGCGCCCACGCAGCAAAAACTCTTTTAAATACTAACAAGCCGATCGGTCAACTCCGAGGCATGTTCCACGAGTACCATGTTTCAGACAGCATGGACCCAGTCAAATTAATGCCGACTTATCACCCGGCATATCTGCTGCGTAACTACTCGCCGGATAACCGCCGCAGGGTCTGGGATGATATGAAGAAAGTACTTGCCGAGTTAGGTATGGAAATGCCGGTTTCGGACAAAAAATGAAATATCAGGCGTTTCTGCGGAAAGAACGATTGTGACCGTACCGGAAACCAATGAGAAAAATTGTGAAAGATCATTGAACCGATACGCGTATGGTTTGGTGTTTGTAATGCTTGCGGGCATTGTTTTACTTTCACTACAAAGATTTTTCGGCAGTGATGAGATCGAAGGTGTCCACACAGCATGGAAGATACTTGCAGGCGAAAAAATATACATCGATTTCTTCCAGCACCACCATCCATTCTTTTACTACTTTCTTTGCGCTCCAATTGCGATCTTCGGTGAATCCGCATCTACACTGGTCATCACAAGACAATTTTGCCTGACAATGACAATTGCGATATTCCTGACAACATACCTAATCTCTTTGCGGCTTTTCAGGGACAGCCTCACCGCTATTTTGTCGGTTATACTGCTAGGCGGTACCTACATCTTCATCGACAGTGCCATAGAGATCAGGCCGGACCTGCCTCAAACCCTCTTTTGTCTTGCCGCCTTTTATTTCCTGTTTACATACTTTGACAACAAACGCCTGTTGTATCTTTTGCTAAGTTCCGTATGTTTGGCCACGTCATTCCTCTTTCTGCAAAAAGCAGTCTTTGCTGTCGCGATAATTGGCTTGATGCTGCTTGCGGCCCTCTACAAAAAGAACATTACCTTCCGTGCGATAGTCATCTACGTCGCGATGTTCGTTCTGACTTTACTGCCTTACCTGATCTATTTGATCGCTTCATCAACCCTGTCGGACTACATTGCCCTCAACTGGCTGTTGAACATGCGTTTTCTCTATCGCTTTTCGCCGGAGGCTGGTTTCAGGACGATTATGGATAGAAACATTCTGCTCGTGTGCTTCTCCATTGCCGGGCTGATCGGTTTTTCAAACACACCCAACGCCCGCAGATGCGCGTGGGCAGCAGTCGGTTTTCTTCTTAGCATTTTTCTCGTCCGCGCCCCTTTCAACCAGTACTTTATGCCTGCCATGCCATTTATGGCTGTCATCGCCGCAAACGCACTCAAACAGACTTTGCAGACAAAAAATTCTACGTTGACCATACTTCTGATCATTACCACATCGGTCTCTTTCGGTTATTTCGTGCATAGGATTTACGGCTATGATATAAGACTCATACTTATCGCAGCGGTAGGTTTGTCATCGCTCGCGTCTCGTTCTTTGATCGGTATTTCAAAACGTTATAACAAATTCCTGCCGATCCTGATTCTAATTTCTTTGGCGGTACCGATCGTAGAAATATTCGACAGAGCCGAAGAAGGCAACCAGAGAAAGTTAAAGTTAGTTGAATATGTTCTAAGCATCACAGACGAAGATGACCATATCTACGATGGAGCGGCGAGGTTTAATGTTTTCAGAAAAGATATTGACTACTTCTGGTTTTCCGTAAGACCTAAAAACTCCAATCCGGGAGCACTGGCTTCATACCAACAAAATATCGCCGATTATCATTACGACGTGTACGAATCGATCGACCGTCACAAACCCAAAGTCATCGCCCGCCATTACATCGATCCAAAACATCCTTCGATATCAAACCACTACAAACAGTCCGATCTTGTAGACTGGTTGTATATTAGAATGGATTAGAAGATGTAGTCTACGATCCTGCCTGCCGAAAGTATCGCATCATAAAACACTGCGATATACAGCACAACTACCATCGCCATCATGTAAGGCTTGCCTTTTCTCTCGAGCAGTCCCGGAATCCATTGTATCGCCTGGCTTATCAGTATCGCCCCGAATAGCAGCGGCATAAGCGTCCATACAACAGGGCTGACTTGAAGTACCGGCTTACAAAATGCCAGAACCATTCCAGTAATGGCAAGCGCGATCGCGGCAGGGCGGTGCTGTCGAATAAAGCCAATAACCCCCACTGCCAATAGCCACGGTCCGACATGATAGTAACCAAAAGGAAGTTGCCCGGACGAGAAACTTTCAAGTATTCCAAATCCGGTAAAGGTCCGAATCGATATAGCCAGTCGCAGCGGCATAGGGAAAAACGGGCCGATCGAACTGTCAGCCAAAACCATAAAAAAAGCGACTATAGCAGCTGCTGGCAACAGCAGAAGCAAACCGCATACTGCAGGCGACAGTTTCTTCTCCAGGTAAACGGCAGGCAAAAACAGCCAGGGGACGGCAACGATAAGCGTCTGAGCCAATGGATGATATGCGGTTGTCGCAAGTACCAGCGGTGAAAAACCATAAAACAGCCCGCCCAATACTGCCGAAAAATACCGGTCAGACCATTTAAAAATTACGATACATGCCCCGGTCGCGCCAAGGACCGGGCCTGCAACGTAAAGATAATCAAATCTACTGAATTGAACTAGGTATGGCGCGAAAAGATAATAGGCCAAACAGCAATAAATTGCAAGCCCGGCAGAGATGTTTAAGAAAAACCTCCTGCCTGAATTGGTTATCTGTTTTGTCTGTTCAGTGATTTCCATCAGGTCAGTTTTACGAGCCTAAACGAAGACGCATTGCTATTAACAGCACAAACCGTACTATTTGAGAACAACCTTGCCCGAACCCGCTGTGACCGTGCCGATCTGGTGTGCTTTTTCGCCGTAGCTGTTGAGCTTCTTCAGGATCGAAGGCGCGAAATCAGGAGCGACTGCAAGGACATACCCGATGCCCATGTTGAACACCCGGAACATTTCTTCTTCCTGCACAGGACCGGCCTTCTGCATAAAGCTGAATATCGGCGGAACAGGCCAGCTTGACTTTTTGATAACAGCGTTGCAGTTTTTCGGCAGTACGCGAGGGATGTTTCCGACAAGACCGCCGCCGGTGATATGGGCCATCGCGTGGACAACCCGCTTTACCTTATACTGATTGAGCAGCTTTACTATAGAACGCACATAAATACGTGTCGGCTCAAGCAAAGCGTCACCGATCGATTGTCCGTCAAGCTCTGCGATCGGCTCTGTCGGCTTCAGTTTTTCCTGCTTAAAACAGATATGTCGTGCCAGCGAGAAACCGTTACTGTGTACACCGTTCGATGCCAGCCCGATGATGACATCACCTTTCTCAACCCGGCTGCCCGTGATGATCTTATCACGTTCAACAACACCAACCGCAAAACCAGCCATGTCGAATTCGTCCTTGCCGTAGATGTCCGGCATCTCTGCTGTTTCTCCGCCGATCAGTGCGCAGTCGGCCTGTCTGCAACCGTTGGCAATGCCGTCAACCATCTCCACAACTCTTTCAGGCTCAAGCTTATTGACCGCAAGATAATCCAGAAAAAACAGTGGCTCGGCTCCCTGCACGATCATGTCATTAACGCTCATCGCGACAAGGTCGATCCCCACGCTGTCGAACCTGCCCATCGCCTGTGCGATAACTATTTTCGTACCAACCCCGTCCGTACAGGCGACCAGCACGGGATTGCGATAGTTTTTCTTGAATAGTTTTTCGTCGTAGTCAAGCCGGAACAAACCGGCGAATCCGTTCTCAAGTCCGATCACCCGCGGTCCGTGTGTGCTTGAAACACTTCGGCTGATACGCTCGACCATGCGGTCGTTTGCGTCAATGCTGACGCCCGATTCTTCGTAGCTGATAAATTTTTTCGAGACCATTCTGCTTCTTCACCTTCGGGATTTCTCTGCGTTTACAGGATAAGATCAAACAAAGAAAAGTGATAATTCCAATTATTCTAAATTTTCAAAAAGCTGCATCTGATGCCGTTCCATCGAGAACTTGTTGACAACGGTCCCAACCGGTATCGGATAATTGCCGCTCCAGCACGCCGTGCAGTAATTATCCGCAGGTTTGGAAGCACATGCCAAAAGTCCTTCAAGAGAGATATAACCAAGGCTGTCAACTCCAAGATATTCTCTGATTTCCTCAACGGTGCGGTTGTTGGCGATAAGCTCTTCTTTCGTCGGAAAATCTACACCATAGAAACATGGACTAACGATCGGAGGACACGCCACACGCATGTGTACCTCTTTGGCGCCTGCCTTTTTGAGCGACTTGATCTTGCCCTTTGTCGTTGTCCCTCTAACAATGGAATCGTCGACAACGACAACTCTTTTGCCCCTGACGGATTCGCTGACCACTGAAAGCTTCATTTTAACCGCCATATCCCTCAGGTCCTGAGTTGGAGCGAGAAATGTTCTTCCGATGTAATGGCTTCTGACAAATCCCATATCGAAAGGGATGCCGCTCTCGTTAGCGTATCCGATAGCCGCCGAAGTTCCGCTGTCCGGCACTGGTGTAACTATATCAGCTTCGACAGGGTATTCCTTAGCAAGCTGTGAGCCGCTTCTTTTGCGCACCTCATGCACACTTTCACCGAATATCTTACTGCTTTGCTTGGAAAAATAAACATGTTCAAAAATACAGTGAGCAGGCTTTACGATTCCCTGTTTGACAAAATATCTGCTGCTGAATCCATCCTTGTCCAGCGTAATGATCTCGCCCGGTTCGACGTCACGCACATACTCAGCTTCTATTGCGTCCAGTGCGCACGTCTCGCTTGCGACACAGTAGCTGCCGTTGGCCGTTTTGCCAAGACACAAGGGCCTTATACCATAAGGATCACGCGTTGCCTCGATTCGGTCCGGGAACAAAAACACCAGCGAAAAAGCTCCCTGCAAATGGTTCAGCACATGGCCCAGCGGGTCCGGCTTGGTAACATGCGAAGGCTTGGCCATCAGATGAACGATTATCTCAGTATCGTTCGTTGATTTGAAGATATGCCCGTAAGCTTCATATTCGTCACGCAGCAATGATGCGTTAATAAGATTTCCGTTATGTGCCACCGCAACCTGGCCACGCGAATACTCACCCAGAAAAGGCTGAGCGTTTACAGGATTGCTCGAACCGGTCGTCGAATACCTCACATGACCAATCGCGATAGGATTGGTCAGCTTTTTAAGCATACCACGATTTGCACGGAAAACCCTGCCAACCTGACCCATGCCAGTAAAACAGCTTATATATTCCCCGTCACTAGATGCGATACCAGCCGACTCCTGCCCCCGATGCTGGAGGCTGTGAAGCCCGAAATATGTTTTTTGAACGGCTTCGCTGTCGCCAAATATACCGAATACACCGCATTCTTCTTTGATTTCAGACATATATACCTTAACTTGTTACAGTTATTATTATTGAAAAATGCAGTCTATCCAATATGCCGGTACAAGTCAATGCGTTTTTGCCGGGCTGCCCTCAATTTGCCTATTTTCAGTATTATAAAGCTGATTGGTGCCCGCGCAGGGAACAAATGATAAATACTGGCGTATTGACTATTGACTGCCGATGCATATCTAAGTAAAATGAAGGTTTGAGATATATGCCATTTTTCTTTCGAAGGATATATAAATGATTGATCAAGTTAATAATATGTTGGCCATTGGGATGCCTGGCGGTCCCGAATTGATAGTAATCCTGATTATTGCGGTTTTGATCTTTGGTCGCCGATTGCCTGAGATCGCAAGGGGAATGGGCAAAAGCCTTACAGAATTCAAAAAAGGCGTCAAGGAAGGCAATGACGATATTAAAGATGTCATAAACGAACAGGAAAAGGAAATTGAACAAGAGGTAGAAAAATCTTCGACACCAAGTGACGAAGACATCCTCCGCCCATCGTAGTAAGAGCACCCCAAATCGTTTAAGTTGTCACCTGCCTGAGCCTTTAAGAAGCTTGGGTTTTGCGCTTCCTGATGATACGGCATACAACGATACTTCCCTCGTATAGTATGTACAGCGGAGCCGCAAGGGCGACCTGTGATATTACATCCGGCGGAGTCGCAAGAGCCGATACTACAAGCAGTCCGAGAAACACAAATCTCCTGCCTTTTGCCAGCATCTCGATCGACACAAGATTCATAAGGTTGGCGAATACTACAACTATCGGCATCTGGAAAGCCGCTCCAAATACCAGTGTCATTGTCAGGATCAAGCTAATATAATACTGAGGGGACCACCTCGAAACAAATCCAAGCATTTGGTCGAATCCGGCGAAAAAACCCATCATCAAAGGCGCAATAACCCACATAAAAAACACCGAACCTGTAATAAACAGTATCGCGCTTGCAGGCACAACAGCATGTACGTACTTCTTTTCTTTCTGGTACAATCCAGCAGAGATAAATGCCCATAGTTGGTATAAAACCCAGGGCGAAGTGATAAGAAGCCCGAAGAACATAGAAGTCTTCAAATAAACCATAAAGCTTTCGGATGGCTGAATGGCCCCGAGTTCAATGTCGGCCTTCTTGCTGCTTTCAGCTATACCAGATTCATCCAGCATGGCTTCTTTCAATTGACCTATAAGCATCTCACGCGGGATCTGCAGTTCGATATTGACTTGGTCCGTTTTGCCGTTTTCGATATCCAATTTAGCCTTGTCCAATGAATTCGCAAAGCTTTCATAAGGGATCAGCAGCTTGAAATTATCCGTCTCCGCCGTCAAACCGTTTTCCTCGTCAAGTTTCTTTTGTGCTTCTTCTTCCTTATTCCGATCTTCCTGCATTGTTTTGACAAGATTGTTGTATGGGATCAGCATTACCTTGACCAAATAACTGCCGAAGAATAGGCAGATAATCATGCCGACCAGCAGACCCGCTATCGCAAGTATCAGCCGATGCCGAAGCTCTTCAAGATGGTCGCCAAGACTCATCGATGCAAGATTTTCCAGTTCCTCAGACATAAAAACGCCTCAAAGCATTATATTTGGGATCAATTAAACAGCCCGACAGTGTAATTAAACTGTACCCGTTTGGCAAATGCTTTATTAAAATTACCGCTCCTCGGACAATATTCTTGTGATGCTTACAATATAGTGATAAATTGCCTCGCTATTATGACTTATACGGAAACAGGATTTTATGTTTGATTTTGACCTTAGTTCGTTCGATCTGGATGTCTGGAAGTGGTGCTTGCTCCTCCTCTGTGCCTTTCTAGTAGGTATTTCCAAAACCGGCATTCCAGGCTTTGGCATACTTTCCGTGCCGTTAATGGCAATCGTTATGGCTGACAAAACCAAGCAGTCCGTAGGACTCCTGCTGCCCCTGCTCATCTTCGCTGATATCTTCGCCGTCATCTACCATCGAAGAAACGCACATTGGATTCACATCATAAAACTCCTGCCATGGGCCCTCGCAGGAGTCGTAACAGGCTATTTCGCTATGGACAAGGTCTCCGATTCCCAGCTAAAACCGATAATCGGCGGCACCGTCCTTGCAATGCTTGTAATTCGATACTGGAGTAGTACCAGGCAGATAAAAGAAGGAAAAACAAGCATCCCCACCCACTGGGCATTCGCAGCAACCATGGGTTTTATTGCGGGCGTTACGACAATGATGGCAAACGCCGCAGGCCCGATCATGATCATCTACCTGCTGGCAATGAAGCTGCCCAAAGTCGAATTCGTTGGAACAGCCGCATGGTATTTCTTCATTGTAAACTGGGTAAAGGTCCCATTCCAAATTGAGCTTGGATATATCAATCCAAAATCTTTCGCCCTCAACCTCTATCTCTTCCCCGCCATAGTCCTCGGAGCCGTTGCGGGTATATTCCTCTTAAATAAAATACCCCAGAAGTACTTCAACCCCGTAATGCAGGTTCTCGCAGTTGCCGCCGCAATAAAACTCTTACTGATGTAGGCTTCCTCATTTTCAACGTGGTCTGCTTTCGCCTCGTTTTGTCATTCCAGCGACAGGGCGTGTTGCCCAAATGCGAAATCCGAATATTGAAATACAAAACAAGTAAACATTCCAGTGGCAAAATCACAAAACCTCATTCGGACGCAGTCAGAACCGTTTCGAGCATTTGCTTTTTTGAGTTTATTGTTTGTTTAGGATTTAGAATTTAGTGTTTAGGGTTTGGGCAACAAGCCCGCAGGCTGGAATCCAGACGTCACGTCAACAATGTCCCTCTATTCCCCTGCAAGTCCAAGCTCCCCCGCGACCTCGCGCATACCCATTATCGTATCCGTAATAAGGTCGCCGATATCCATCCCGAGCATTTCTGCACCTTTAGCGATCACGTCCCGGTTGACTTTTGCGGCAAATGACTTATCCTTCCATTTCTTCCTGACAGATTTGGCCTTCATATCCAGAACGCTCTTTGACGGCCTTACCAATGCGGTCGTTGTCACCAGCCCCGTTAATTCATCCATCGCGTAAAGAACCTTCTCCATATAGCTGACAGGCTCAACATCGGTGCACAATCCCCATCCGTGAGAGATGACCGCCCGGATATATTCCTCCGGCCAATCGTTTTGCCGCAGTATCTCTTCGGTCTTTATGCAGTGCTCATCAGGATACATTTCATAGTCCAGATCATGCACAAGCCCGATGATACCCCACTTTTCCTCGTCCTCGCCCGCTTTACGAGCGAAATATCTAAGCACACCCTCGACCGCAAGCCCATGCTTTACAAGGCTTTCGGTCTTGTTATATTTTTGTAAAAGCTTTAACGCCTGCTGCCGTGTCGGTACCTGTCCAGCCATAAATACCCCTGTCTTCATAAAAGTCATAACAACTTATTTGCTTTGCAATGAAGCAATGTATGAAATACAATATTAGCAGGAATATTCAATTTTTTCAAACAGGAATCTATTATTATGCAGTTCAACTGTGACGATTGCGGCCGCCAGATCATCGCCGAAGACTCATCCGTCGGCAAAAAAGGCAAATGCCCCGGCTGCGGTACCATCATCCGGATACCCGCCTATGACCCCGACATTAAAATAGAATTGCAGTCTGAACCCAACGACCCGTTTCCCGATCTGGAACTCAAGCCCGAAACCGACGATCAGGACAGCGGCGTTTTCGATTTTATAGCCCAGGACGCGGCTGACCGCTCAAATACCGCACATATTGAGGATTCCGAACAGATCGGACACACGGGACATTCTGCATTCGTGGAGATATTAACATACCCCGCAGTTTCTGCCGGCTGGATAATACTGTCAATTTTCGTCGGTGTTCCCGCTGTTGCCGACTTTATCAGGTTCCTGATGAAACGCACACCTGGCCTGCTGATGCTCATATTCATACCGATCCTACTCATCGCGCTTATGGTTTGCTTTACCGTATCGGTTTACATGTTCTGGTATTTCACTCTCTGCATACAGCAAAGCGCTCTCGGCAGCGCACGCATGCCCGATTCACTCATCGAAGACAACGGTTTCTGGGACATGTTCACAACGACACTTCGCGTATTTGCATGTGTCATAATATTTCTTGGCCCCGCCGCCGTCTGCTATCACCACTACGGGAAGTTTACCATACACTTCTGGGCAATACTCGCAGCAGGTGTCTTTTTTCTGCCTATGGCGTTTATGACAACAACGTTTTTCGATTCGATTTCAGGCCTAAATCCGTATCACATTATTCGTGGAGTGATCCTAACCTTCAAAAGCTATATCTTCGTCGCACTAGGTTACTTCCTGTTTGTAGCCTTGATCGTTGTGCCGATGCTGTACATACAGGTACTCGCGCCCGCCCCGTTCGGCTTGGTCGCACGCGGAATATACGTCTACTGCCTCTTCATAATGGGGCAACTCGCAGGCAGACTGTATTTCAAATATTCAGAAAAACTCAACTGGGAAATCTGACGCTATTTTTGCTGTCGGATCCGCACACTGTTTGCATGCGCATCAAGCCCCTCGGTCATCGCAAGCCTGATAATATCATCGCAGTCTTCGCTAAGCATCTCCTTGCTGTATTCGATAATGCTCGTTGACTTGATAAAATCGTTACTGCTAAGCGCACTGAAGAACTTTGCGCTCGCTCCCGTAGGCAGAGTATGACTTGGCCCTGCCCAGTAATCTCCAACCGCCACAGGCGTATGCGCCCCGATAAATATAGCGCCAGCGTTATTGATCTTTTCGGATATCGATCTGCTCTCATCGCCGCACTGTATCTGCAAATGTTCCGCCGCGAAATCGTTTGCGTTTTCGATGACATCTTCCATGCTCGAAAATACCGCGATGCCACTGTAATTGACAAGACACCTGATCGTATCTTCGCTGCGGTTAAGTTTTGCAGCCTGCTCGCTGACATGCTCCAGTATGCTTTCAGCCAGCTTATGCGAATTGGTAAACACGATAGCGCTTCCCGGTGCGTGTTCGGCCTGGCTGAGCATATCCGCCGCCACCCATGCAGGATTCGCTTCGTTGTTTGCGATTATCAATACTTCGCTCGGTCCCGCAATAGAATCGATGTCAGTACGCAAACCGAACACCTGCCGTTTTGCCATCTGTACCCACGTACTGCCTGGACCTACGATTTTGTAAACCCTGTCAATACTCTCGGTCCCGTACGCAAGCGCAGTGACTGCCTGCGCGCCTCCGATGCGATAGACTTCGCTTACCCCGATCTCATGGCAAACCGCCAGTATAACCGGATGTATCGTCCCCTTGTACCTCGGCGGAGAAACAACGGCGATCTCCTTAACACCTGCGACCTGCGCTGGTACTGCCGTCATTATCACCGTTGAAGGCAGCGGCGCTGACGCACCCGGCACACATACCCCAACCCGCGATATGGGTGTATATTTTATCCCCGGATGCTCCATGTTCCCCACGAATATCTCAGACTGATACTTGCGTACATTAGTTATCGATTTGCGTATCGAGCTAAGCAGTTGATCGTCTATCCCACTGTGCGCCCGCTCGATCTCGTCCTTGCTAACCAGGAATTCATCCGCCTCAAGGCTTACCCCGTCAAATTTAGAGGTAAACTCCTTAACTGCGGCATCCCCGCGATTCTTAACCTCGCAAATAATGTTGTTCAGCGACTCGTGCCTTGAATCCCCGTCCGGCCAATAAGCAGCGTCCAAAATAGCGTTTCTAAGTTCCTCAAGTTTTGCCTCGAACCCGTCATCCTGCGATGACAGAAGTATATCTTTAATCTCTCTGCCCACGAAGTATTTCCTTTATCTTGCGAAGTTGCCGTGATTATAAGTTCTAGCCGCTCGCTGAAGAAGCACGTAGTACTGATCTTTATACCTGGTCACCGTCCCTGCGATCTTGAACCGCTGCCTGCCTTCAGCATTGCTCGCCAGACTCTTTTCTATCTGAACAAGCCTGTTACATGGCAGCAGATGAAATTTTATATCGTCAACATTCTGGCCAAGTCCGTCAATACTGAATTGCTTTCTTCCTTTATCGAAAGTCGCAAAACCTGTCCGGTCGACGATCACAGCATTCCCTTCGACATCGATAGCTTCTTTCGTCAGCGAAACTACACGCTTGGGCTTAAACTTCTTTAAAACTTCAGCAGGCAATATGGAGTCTTCCTTTTTTTCGTCATTATCC
>DAOWHR010000150.1 GCA_030641315.1 Anaerohalosphaeraceae bacterium
TTCACATTATTTAACTCAATCCCGTCCTTTGTGGATGAACGGACAACAATTAAGGACAGCCAAACGAGACAATCATGGCTCAGAAATAACGAAATAAGCATGATACGGATGAAAACGCAAGCTGCCGGCATTCTTTGCGCAAACGAACAACGGCGGTCCACACATGGCGTCAGCGAAACAAACTCCGAACATGTTGCAGGATATACTGACCAGAGCCTAACGGTCCAGCACACGCACTCTGATATTACGGAACCACATTTTGTCACCATGATCCTGCAAAAGTATATGCCCGCTCTCAGCAACGCCGAAGCCCTTTATCGATTTATATTTGCTGATAGCGATAATATCCATAAACTCCTTGCTTCCCCGCTCGTACTCAAGGATCTTCATGCCGTTTAGCCAGTGCTCTACATGCATCCCGTCCGAAACGATTTTCGCCTTGTTCCACTGTCCGATCTGCAAAGTGGGCTTATTCGTATCAGCGGCGATAAGATCATACAGCGAACCCATCGTCCGATTGCCCCCGCGCCCGTTCTTTGCATCGGGATGGTTCTCATCGTCAAGGATCTGATACTCCAGCCCGAGTCCACCTGTCCCCTTACTCATTTCCTCGACAACAAAATACTTGATCCCGCTGTTAGCCTTGGTGCTCAGCTTGAACTCCATCTCAAGAACAAAGCTGCTGAATTCGTCCTTCGTAACTATATCGCCCGCCCTTTTTCCACCCGGCTCAAAAACCAGCATCCCGTCTTCAACCTTCCAACCTGCATCAGGGAATTTGTCAGAATTGATCCCACGCCACGCATCGACATTGCTGCCGTCAAACAACGATATCCAGTTTTGCCTCTCGCCATTACTGCAGCACTCACAGGAACATCCGCTAAAAGCAACTGCTGCGATAAATATTGATAAAATAATGATCCTGTTCATAAAAACCTCTCTGATAATCATAATTGCGTTTATTATTTTTTCTTTCTCAGATATTCGTGTGAAATCTGAACGGCTTTTTTTCTGGCATCATTGTCATAATCCCAGAACTCATCAATGACTTTTTCGACCTTCGGGAAATCCTTACCGGTATCGCCTACTCTTTTACGAAGCTTTTTAAGCCGTCTTTTTAAATCTTTAACAACCTTGTCATATTTTGGATTATCGTATTGATTAACAACTTCACCCGGATCGTTCTTAAGGTCGTACAGTTCCCAGCCGGGCGGCGTCTGGTTTTCACCCTCATAGCTGCACCCATAATAAAGAATCAGTTTATGATCCTTGGTCCTGATACCAACGTGCCCCGGGTTATCATGGTGAGCCATATGCATCCAGTAACGATAGTAAGCTTCCTTCTTCCAGTCTTTAGGCTCCTTGCCGCTCACACAGATATCGTAAAAACTCTTCCCCTGCATATATCCAGGGGTCCTAACTCCTGCAAACCCCAGCATCGTAGGACCATAGTCAACGTTTTCAACAATAGCGTCTGTTCTGCTGCCCGCCTTGACCGCCTTGGGGTAGCGGACAAGAAAAGGCATCCGCATCGATTCTTCGTACATCCAACGCTTATCCATATAGTCATGCTCACCAAGCATAAATCCCTGGTCGCCGGTGTAGATGATGACAGTGTTGTCGAGTTGGCCTATTGTTTCTAGATATGCGAACAATCGTTTTAGATTGTCATCAACACCCTTAACGCACCTGAGATAGTGCTTCATATATTCATTATACGCTTCTCGTTTTGCATCATCATCGCTAAGCGACTTGTTGATCTTGTAATACTGTGTGTAGTTACGCCTTGGATTACGTCTGCCTATCGAAGTTCCTATATAAGGCAGCAGTTCGTCATTGTCTCCCCTCGTCGCAATCGAACCGAACTTAGGCTGTTTCCAAAGGTTCTCAGGTTCCGGTATGTCAATGTCCGCAAGATAGTCCTCGTAACGAGGCGCATACTTGAACATATCATGCGGTGCTTTGTAGTGGTGCATCAAAAAGAACGGCTTGTCTCTGTCCCAGCCCTGGCCGAGCCACTTTAGCGTTATATCCGTTATTGCGTCAGAAGAATGCATCCCATTGTATTTAACAGTATTCTTGGGCCATTGTTCATCACCCTGCGTTCGGAACAACGGATTAAAGTAATTCCCCTGACCACGCAATACACAGTAATAGTCAAAAGCACCAGGTTCTTCTTTAAGGTGCCATTTCCCGATCATCGCCGTATGGTAGCCCGCCTTCTTCATTTCGATTGCAAGATACTGATTCTTAGCTTCGATCCCCCCTCTAAGATCATACGCCCCGTTTGTATGAGCATACTGCCCCGTAAGAATACATGCCCGGCTAGGTGAACATATCGAATTGGTACAGAAGGCGTTTTCAAATAGCATCCCTTCTTTTGCAAGTTTATCGATCGTTGGTGTAGGGTTGAGTTTGGCGAGCCTGCCCCCGTAAGCACCGACTGCCTGGCTGCAGTGATCGTCAGACATGATAAATAGAACATTTGGCTTTTGTTCCTGTTTGCCGAAAGACATTTTTCCAAAAGTCCCAAGAACTGCGCCAGTAGTAATACAACCTAAAAATTCACGCCTCGTAATTGACATTCTATGCTCCGAAATTGAAAATAATATTAATACTGATAGCCAAAACGCACGTATATTAACATGTCCGGCCTAATCAATCAAGCACTTCAACGTGCTGTTTGACCGGAAAATCGCTGTTGTTTTCATCAATATCTCTGGCATTCGTCATTGATTTTGAGTATTATAGCAGGCGAAACAGGCATATTTAATTTACTGTCGGGATAATCGATCACAACAGCTAAAAAGGGATTCCTATGGATAGAAGAAAGTTCCTCAGTACCGCTGCAATAAGCGTTTGCGCATTATCGTACGGTTCCTTTGCGGACAACACCGCAGACCCTAAACGCCCCAACATTCTCTTCATTATGACCGACCAGCAGTTCGCCGACATAATGAGCTGCCGTATGGGTAATCAATATATAAACACCTCGGCGATGGACTCCCTTGCGAAAAACGGAATGCTTTTCACCAATGCATACGCGCCCAATCCGCTTTGCATGCCCGCCCGCAACTCCATTTTTACCGGCAGGTATCCGCACGAAACACAGTGCCAGAAAAACGGCCCCGGCTCGCTTGACACAAAACAGTTCCCCAGCATGGGCACATATTTCAAAAACGCTGGCTACGACACAGGCTACGTGGGCAAATGGCACTTGTGGTATAAAACAAAAAGAGCCACGGCTTCGACTACACCGACGTTCTCTACGGCAACGGTCACGACGATGAAATACCCGCCCCTGCAATTGAGTTCATGAACAAAGACAGAGATAATCCATTCCTTCTCGTCGTCTCTCTCAGCAATCCGCACGATGTGTGCCAGCTTGCAAGACATGAAAAACTCCCAAGCGGCCCTATCCCGCAACTGCCCCCGATCGTACAAAGGCCGCCTTTAAAGAAAAATATGGCGCCCCCGGCCAAAGAATCTGACGCGATGAGTCTTATGCGAAAATCCTATCACAACTCCAGCAAGTTTCCCGTCGGCGATTACGATGAGGACAAATGGCGAAGGCTTTCCTGGGGATACTTCCGCCTTGTCGAAAAAGTTGACGCACTTATCGCTAAGGTACTCAACGGACTAAAACAGTCGGGCCAATATGACAACACGATGATCGTCTTTACCAGCGATCACGGCGACTGCCACGGCGCACACAAATTCAACCAGAAGACCGTATTCTACGAAGAGTCCGCAAGGATTCCATTCATCCTGAGTTACAACAATGTCATCAAGCACGGCACAAGCGACCTGCTGGTAAACACCGGCATCGACATCTTAGCCACCATGATGGATTTTGCAGGCATCGATCAGCCAAAACGACTGCCCGGCAAGAGCCTCAAAACTATCACGCAGGGCAATCAGCCAAAAAAATGGCGAGACTACATCGTAGTGCAAAACTACATGACACAGGGCGGACCAGTCGATGGACAAACGCCAAAAGTAAACGGCAGAATGGTGAGATCGAACTCATACAAATACTGCATCTACGACCACGGAAAACAGCCCGAAGAATTGTTCGACATGGTCAATGACCGCCTGGAAACCAAAAATCTCGCAACCGATCCCGCATTCAAAAATATCCTGCAATCACACCGCGGATACCTGAAACAGCACGCAAACCGATACAAAGACAAACTCGCAATAAAAATGCTTGATCAGCCGTCATTGGACATGATCACCGGTTAAAAGACATCCCCCTTAAGTTGGGACTGGAATAAATTCAGTTATCCCTACACACAGAAAGGATAACATAAATCATACTCAATACTACAGAAGTTAAAAATCTCCCACATACTATTCCAACCAATGCTGGGCCAGGATCACATAGTCTGATAGGTTAGTTACTCCATCACCGTTAATGTCAGTACTAGAATCTGCTGAAAGCCAATTCTCAACAAAGTACGACAGGTCCCCAAAGGCAACTCCATCAGGACACAAGAAATCTCCGATGCTATCATACTCCCAAGCAAGTCTAGGATAACCTGCCCCATCAACACAAAGTCGCCAGAAATCGTCAGTGCCGTTAGCATCTTCATTAGTGAAGTCCCAGCCGTGGTCTGTAAAGGTGGTTTGGGTTTTCAGTTGGGCTGTTGTTTTGCCCATAACATCTACTGGGTCATCAATATTTCCTACTCCTGTAAGAGATGGATTCACTTGGCTGTCCCAGAAACAGCTGGCAATGTCCCCGCTGTTGCTGGAACCAACCAGTCCTCCCACTTCGGAGTTTCCAGATACACCGACTGCTGCATAACTGTTTGTTATACTGCTGGAATTATTATAGCCAACCAGCCCCCCAACTTCAGTATTCCCAGTTACAGAACCAGTTGAATAGCAGTTTATTATCTCACCGTACTCACTTTTTCCCGTCAGCAACCCGATTTTAGAATCGCCTGTTACAGTACCTGTTGAATAACAGTTTATTATCTCACCATATTCATTCGCTCCGGCCAGCCCCCCAGCAGAAGCATAAGCTCTGTCGATCGCACTGCAGTATACAGTGCCGCTGCAATAGCAGTTTCTAAGTGTACCATGATTAGAACCCACCAGGACCCCGATGTAAGATTCACCGCTTACATCGCCGCAGGCATAGCAATCTATTATATCACCCGAATTATACCCGACTAGTAGCCCCACGTAAGCATATCCGGTTAAACTGCCCGTCGCATAGCAGTTTGTTATTGTGCCAAGGCTACGCCCAACCAGACTTCCCACAAAACCTGCATACTCTTCTGATTCAACCGACACATCAATAATCCCTAGATTCCTTATATGACCCCCTCTGTCTAAATAAGCAAATATTCCGTCCGAAAATGTATGCATAAAGTTAGATATAGTGTGCCCCTTACCGTCAAACACTCCCTGAAACCTCATTCTTATATCTTGGATTGTATTAAAAGATTTTCCCGTGTATGCCGATAGATCAATATCACTCATCAGAACAAAGTCTTTATTCCAGTCCTGCTTGTGTATCCCAATCTCGTTCATCTCCTCTGCACTCCATATCTGATACGGATCTTCTTCACTCCCAACCCCTCCCCCATAAGGAAATCCATCACTAACGACTATAGTAACCATAGCAGCCTCACACCCCGCAGCAGGCTCTTGAGAGATAACCACACCAGCGTCAATTGTTTTGCTGTGAGTTGCCTTTGTAACCAAAACCGGCACTGCTGAGCTTATCGCTTCTATTGCTTCACCCTCAACCAAACCCACAACTTCAGGCACCACCCCAATTTCCTGCCATGATAAAACAGGATAACCGCACCCCGACATACTCCAGATATCTTCACTGCCGTTTTCACTTTCACCGACAAAGTCCCAGTTCATCTCGGTATATGTATCCTGTATCTGCAGTTCCATTGTTTCCTTGCCAATAATACCTTCTGTATACCAGCTATTATAGCCTTCCCCCGCAAGTGATTCATTTACATTTATATCCCAGAAACAATTATTATAAACTCCCTGTTCGTTCTCTCCAACAAAAGCTCCAACAGAAGTCTTATATCCAAAATAGCGAACACGACTTGCCGAATAACAGTTCTCGATAACACATTCACTGTTCCTTCCAATAAGTCCCCCGACATGGCGATCCCCGGAAACCCTACCGATAGCATAACTGTTATCCACACTGCCGTTATCCACACAATTCCCCGTTAATCCCCCGACAGAAATATTACCATTGACGCTGCAGACTGAGTAGCAATATGATATAGTGCCTGTATTACATCCTGCCAGGCCGCCAATATAATAATAGCCGTTAACTGTTCCAGCCGAATAGCAATTTGAGATACTGCCGTTATTAACACTTGCCAGCCCCCCCACATAATTTGAATATGTTCTATCAGTGATACTGACATTCTCCAAACCAAGATTTCTAAGAGAACCTTCATTCACCCCGAAAAGCCCGAGGTAACCGTCGTTCGGTCCAGCCGCTTCGATTGTCAGGTTTCTGACAACATAACCCTTTCCGTCAAATACACCCGTGAACGCTGTCCCAACAAATTTACCTTCTGACATGTCGCTATCCCATGCGATAACTGCTGTAGAATAAACATATCCTCCTAAATCAATGTCCGCAGATAAAATGAAATGTTTATTCCAATCCTCAGGATATGCTCTAATTGCATTCATCTGCTCAACGGTCGATATTTGATATGGAGATTCTTCTGTCCCCAAACCAGATTCATAAGGAAAACCATCGCTCACAAACAACGTAACTAACGCGGTCTCACACCCTGCAACCGGCTCCTGTCCTATAACATGATCAGTAGGAACAGATTCACTGTGAACCTTAATAACATATACTGGCAATCCCAATGACTCAATTGAACTGACCGCTTCTGCTTTTGACAATCCGCTAACGTCAGACGACACACCGACAGGTTGCCATGATAAAACAGCAAACCCGCACTCCGGCAGATACCATAAATCATCAATTCCATTCAAACTTTCTCCCACAAAATCCCAGTACATATCTGTGTAAGTAATCTGTGTTTGCATCTCAGAGATCGTCTTTCCCACTACATCATAAGGATCTTCGACATTACTAATGCCTTTGATATCTGGGTTAGCTTCGATGTTCCATAAACAAGCGTAATAATCAGTGTAATAATTACCACCCACACCCACCAGCCCACCGATGTATTCATTGCCTGAAACTTCTCCCATAGCATAACAATAGGTTATCTCGCTATGATAACTATTTGCCCCTGCCAGACCACCCACGCTCCTGTCGCCTTTGACATTTCCCGTAGCATAACAATATCTTATTGCTCCTTCGTTATATCCTACCAGCCCCCCGGAATAACTCGAAAAGCTGATAACCTTTCCTGTTGCATAGCTCTCGGACACACTCTCATAATTAATTCCAACAAGGCCGCCTATACTGTAACTACCCCTGATATCACCCAGCCCACAGCACCTTGATAACTCACCCATATTATAACCAACCACTCCCCCGATTTCAGAAGTGCCCTCAACCCTGCATGCCGCCAAGCAGTCTGTTATAATACCTTCATTATAACCTGCAGTTCCACCAACATCGTACGAATCAGATATTACGGTTCCCTCGCTGTTGCAATTTTCTATACTCCCATCATTCCAGCCCACAAGCCCACCAAGATAGCTGTTGCCACCCATGATTATTGACACATTGCAGTCAGTTATACTGCCTTTATTTTTACCTGCAAGCCCCCCCGTTGACAAGTAACCATTAACACTGCCGGAAACAGAACAGTTGGTGATTCCTCCGACATTATATCCTGCCAGCCCCCCCACATAAAAACCGTATTCCGCTTGAATATCGACATCTTTCAGCTCAAGATTTCTGATCTCACCGTTACTGCCAACATAACCAAATAGACCTGTATACTCACAATCGAAAGATGAAGTAATAAATCCTGTAATTGTGTGCCCACCCCCATCAAATATACCGTTAAAAGGTGTTCCATCGTATGAACCATTACTGTTATCCTCGTCTGGAGCAACCAAGGCCGTATCATATATGGCCGCACTCAGATCAATATCAGTCGTCATTAAAAAATGCTTATCCCAGTCCCCCTCATTCTCCCCTATCTCCTGCATATGGTTAGGATCTGCAATAATATAAGGTTCTTCAGCAGTCCCCGCACCTCCCCCATACGTCCCACAAAAAGCACATTGAGCAAACACAAGCATAGCTGTTACAGCTAACAACAATAGACGATGATTGATTATTATTGCGATATTATTACTTTTCATCTTTGCTAGTCTCCAATATTGAAGGATTTTCAAGCTATTACCACATCATACTTATATTATGGCAGAATTACAAGAAAAAAGGTCAAATGTTATCTTTACACCCCTATACACTTACTTATTTCAGTAAATCCTTGAAAAAATGCCGGGTTTTGATATGATGGGCCTATCGTCTTTTATCACAACTGCTCGACAGATGTAAGCATAAGCAGGTTTTGTTGTTTTTTGGAACGGAGGGTATCATGAATACAAAAAACGCGGCTTCACACCAAATCGCAATCGTAATATCAACCGCTATAATCGTCTTGTGCATCACGTCTCTCTGCCAAGCCGACATTGTCAGCAGTGCCGAATTAACCGACTGCATTCAGACGGACAAAGATATCACTTGCGATGAGCGAATGGTATTCACAGTAAACACAAGCTACGGTTTATCAAACAACCTGGAGATACTGAAATTGGACCCGCAAGGTCAGGGTATTGAAGAATCCATACAACTTGAGATCACAAAGACGCCTCCATGCTACTATTTCCCTCTGACATATTTCCACACGGCAGCATATTACCCTCACGAAGAATTAAGATCTGCGCACGATCCGACGATCCCATGCAGCCGAGAATGTGAGGACAGTCCGCAGTCTCAGTGCCCAACGTGCGGATGGGTCTATCATGGTCAGAATCGTATCGAACATTCTCAGGGCTTTTGCGGCGGCGGTGTCGCGCACTGCATTCGCATGGGAGATTTGTACTTCCACGGTTACGAGATCGGCCCCTACAGAAAAACTTATGATATTAAAACTAAAATATTTCAAGGTTCTGAAGAACACACTTTCACGATCAAGCCGGACAACCCTTTGTATTCCACAAAGTTCGATCGATCATATATGGGCGATTTTAACCTGGAAGCCAACCTGATCGGCGACCAGCAGCAGTACCTCGGTGTGCCCGAACTCGACAACTACATACTCTATATCCCAGCTGCCCCAGCGGAACATCCGATGGTTCAGGATTACCAGAACAATATGCTCCTCGTTCCGCGCGAAGAAGTATCAAAATACGGAACCGAGCTGGACAAAGTAGCCATCAGCTATAAGACGTTTCGACTCTATGGCAGCTCACTCTCCCTGCTCCAGCCAGGTGACGGACTGGGCAACCAACTGTTCCATAAACACAATTCAGACCTGCAACAGCTGACTATAAATCCGAATACCGAAACAACATACCTTATTCACGGCAAACGTCCGTTTAAGCAGTCAATGGAATTCTTAGTAGGAATGCCGCAGGTACTTGTCTATAAACCAAAACAGATACAGCACTCCTTAGTGTCATTTAAGATAGATTCCCCAGCGGAACTTAAACAGATCAAGACGGAATCAAAAGGTATAATTTGGTCTGCTGAAATCGAAACATTCGATAGCATGTCCAACAACGGCGTTCTCAATGTACTTATCAAAAATATTGGGGATTATAAAACCGATTACATCGTTATGGTAACTGACGCGACAAGAAACATTCAAAACAATTCTTACCCGGCCCAGGCACGAACGCTGGATCCGGAACAGGAAATCACCGTTAAGTTTGACATCCATACTCAATATAATCTAAATTCGTCTAATGAGCTTAAAGTAAACCTCAAAAGCACATCAGGCAAAGAATACGACTCTGTATGGGAGAAATTTGACACAGAAATAATTGAGACCAAATATCCATGGCAGCTTTACCAACAGAACAAAGGCTCAAAATACAAAGCCGAATCCAGAAGCTATATCAAGGGGGACTTTAACTGCGATGATAAAGTAGACCTTCAGGACCTGGCCATCGCGACAGAAGAATGGAAGCCCGGCCAAAGCAATACTATCGTCATGGCCGATCTGCTGAAGATAGCCCAATGCTGGCTTACCGGCTGCCTATAATAATCTCTGATATAAACAAAATGAAGCCGGTTATTTACCGCCGTAGATCAGTTTCATCTGCGCAAAGTTTGGTATAACAGGCAGCATTCCCTCACCTGGTTTGTAAGAGTCACCCCAATAAGTATAAAAAGCCTTGCCGATCAGATAATCCCGCGGAACGATACCCGCACGATATATCTGACCCAGATCACCTTTGCCGGGATCCGGCCACATCCGGCTGTCATGGCTCACCGGGCTGTTATCCCCGCACAAAAAGAACTCATCCGGACCAAGCGTAAAACTATTATCCTCACGAGGCCTTACTCCGAGTTTATAATACATGTCACGGTATATCCCGATGTGAGCAAGCATCATACTCCCCTGCCCGAAAACTTCGACCGCCGGGTCGTTATTATTCTTCACTTCGCCAACCGCATACATATCCGCCCCAAGATCGAAGATCAGTTCTTCTCTGCCGTACCGAAGTTTAAGAACATGATCCACATTAGAAAAACGCAATTGATCGCCCTGACCAACTCTGACATCGGTATACAGCTTTGCCTGCGCAATTACTTCTGTCACTCCGTCAACGGTCCTTTCCAGCCTCAACTCGTCCGCTCCGAAATCCACCCACCCATGATACATTGTATCATACTTCTTAAGCGTCACACCTATGCCCCCCTGCTTTTTTTCGGGCGAGACATAACATTGAAACATCAGATCGCTGCATACTTCGGACTTGGCAAACGCCATGCTGTTGTAAGTATACTTCGCGTTAAAGTCCACACCTTTGCTCGCATCGTAATGTATCGTATGAACCTTGCCGTCCTCGCTGTCAAGCTCAAACACCGTAGGCCCGTCTGCACTCAGGTTCCAGTTGCTGCCCGGTACGTTCACAAAAGGCTGTTCCCATTTCCTGTTACCCAACCCCTGCCCGACATTACCCTCCTTGCCTGCCTTTTCATGCCATCGGCCCGAAGGCTGGTAATCGTTGTCATAAACGCACATCCATAACTCGTTTTGAACCTTGGGAGGCTTACGGGATATCTTGCCGTCAATATAAAAATCACCGTCATATATCTCAAGCTTCTCACCGGGACTGCCGATCAGCCGTTTAATATAGTTCTGTTCAGGATCGCCTGGATACTTGAAAACTACAACATCCCACTGCTTAGGCTCGACGAATTGATAGATCGACTTCAACACGAATATCCTGTCACCGTTAAGCATCGGTGGAACGTCTTTGCTGTCAACCCAGTACCCGCAGCTTGAGCAGCGGGGACGCGGATCACGGCTGCTGTCTCCATCCAGATCAAGAGTATACCCGCAACGGGTACACCGCAAATGGTAATGAACACCACGCAGCGTCTCAGCCATACTGCCGGTAGGGATACGGAAAGGCTCGACAATAAACTCACGGAATACAAACGCGAGGATAAGCGCAATACCAAGCCACTGCAAGGTATTAACTATACTCAACAGCGTAGTATTATGACGCCGTTCGAACTCAAATCCATCTTCAAAACGATCAACCATCCCTGACAATTCCTTATCGAATATTATTCCAGCCGCATCTTAAATAACTTTCCCTGCAAATTCGGCTATTGCCCTAACTGCCCCCGCCCGCGATTATCTTCATCCCCCCGATATACGGCACTAACCGAAGCCCCTTAGCGTACCAGGGTTTGAAACCGCCCGGCCAGTAAACAAAGAACGCCTTGCCTATCATATACTCACGAGGAACAATACCCTCACGATATTCATTGCCGTCATTGCCTTTCCCAGGCTCATTCCAGAATCGGGAGTCAGAACTGCTTGGACTGTTATCGCCGCAAACAAAGAATTGATCATCTGCCAGCGTAAAAGGTGAATCGCCGCGAAGAATTGCATGACCGCTCTCTTCCACAGGAGTATAATGAATGTCCCGCATTATAGCGACATGCAGCAGTTCCATCTTCCCGCTGCCGAATATCGTAACGTCAGGCATGATATTAATTTGCTCGCCAGCCGAATTGTACGACCTGCCAAGATCATACCGAAGCTCATCGCCGCCAAACTCCAGAACAAGCTCATGGTCGACATTAGCAAAACGACACTCCACCATGACTGCCTCGTCATGCCAACCAGCCGCCTTTCTGGCAAGTTCCTCCACCTTGCCGCCCCTGCCGATCATCTCGATGACCATATCACCGTCGGCATCGACCCGGCCGCTATACCGTATGCCGTACTTACTCAGTCCAACACCGACACTGCTGCTTGCGTCGGACCGCGACACATTGAACTTGACCATAAGATCGCTGCATATCGGCATATTTTTGAAGTACGCCGATACATCGTAAGAATATGTCGCCCTGAAATCGTTTCCGATCGTACTGTTATAAACAAGTTCGCTAACCTGACCGTCTTTGCTGTCAAGAACAAACCTTCTGCCCCCGTCACCGTCAAGGTTCCAACTGCCGCCGCCAACATTATCGAACGGCTGCTCCCAACGATGACCGTTGAATGTAGCAAGCCCGGGGTTCACCGGCTGATAATCGTTCTGATATATGCTCATCCAAAGCTCATCCTGAACATTCTTTGGCTTCCTTGCGATCTTGCCATCGATATAAACATCGCCGTCGATAAGCTCAAGCGTCTCGCCCGGCAGCCCTACCATACGCTTGATATAATTGATCTCAGGATGCACAGGATTCTTGAAAACCACAACATCCCATCGCTTTGGTTCGGAAAACTGATATATGCACTTCAGAACAAATATGCGGTCACCTTTGACAACTGGCATCTTTTCGTTTGTACGCAAATAAGAGCCGCAACTGCTGCACCATTGAGGAGATGGCAATACAGGCATGTTCTCTCCGGGAGCGGCATTCTCAGGAATCCTGAATCGAAATCGAGAATCCTTGTTATATCTGTATGGAACAAACCCATAATCATAACGCCACCCGCATTGCTCACAACGAAGGCGAAAATGTGCACCCTTTAACGTATCTGCCATACTGCCCGTCGGTATAGTATAGGCCTGCATCACGAAAACAATAAATACAAGCGTGATCGAAAATGCCATTATCAGCCACTCGGAAGTATTGAACAGACTTTCAAAAAAGTTAAAACTCTCTTTTTTTCGTTTTTTAGAAGATACTGACAACTCGTTGCCTTTCAATGAAATACTCTATCGCAAAAGCGACAGTAAAAAAATACTCCGGTGCCTGAACATATATAATCAAAATTGTAATACTTTAGCCATCTGTCAGATACGACTTGTCATTCCAGCGAAGGCTGGAATCCAGTGTATAATAGCTTCCGCCGCAGGCGGTATCCTGTTATTTAACATTTGGCTAAAATGTTACTCAAAATTAAATTACAGCTTTAAACGCAAAATCACATTACCCTAAAGGGCGTTAAAACCATTAATTATGGCACCTAAACCTATTTAGGTCAAGCAGCTATTGATTTTTTCGGATATTTACACCTCCAGCAATATTTATTCGATCAAGTATTATACCTTCTTTTGATGCGTGAAACAGCTTTAATGAACCAAAACATCACTTTTTGCAAACAAACAATCTATAATGTCGACTGAAATATATTAATTTTTTCATCATTCAGGCAGGATTTCTCCAGGATTGTAAAAAAACTGAAAATAAGTCTTGCCGTTTAGAAGTCTTTACTGTATAGTACTTTGTGTAATTTAGGAAGGATTTGCCCTGTTTGAAATATTTGAGGCCAAGGTATCGTTGATAGTCAATCAAGGCAAACTTAATGCTGCTGGCAAATGCTGTTGTAGGGCTTATTGTGATGCGGTGAAAATAATAACAAATTCTTTTTGATACGAGGTCACACATGTCAACTATCACAAAAAAAGAACTAATAGATAAGATCGCCGATACTACTCAGGCAAAAAGAGTTGTTGTAAAAAGAATAGTCCAGGCTTTTCTGGACGAAATAGTGGAAGAACTCAGCAAGGATAACAGGCTTGAGTTCCGCGACTTCGGTGTATTCGAGACTAGAAAAAGAGCAGCAAGAGTTGCGCAAAACCCGAAAACACTCAAAAGAGTAATGGTCCCGGAAAAGAGAACTATAAAGTTCAAAATGGGCAGGCTGATGAAAGAAAAGCTACAAATGCCCATAGCGGATGAACCAACTGAACAAACGCCATCAGAACCAGTGGAAACTTCTCAGGAATAGTCACCTAAAGGCTTAAATTAAAGAGCATATCCGTTTCTTAAGCATAACACATATCCCGCGCGATGACCGGGATAAATAAGGAGTTTCGATGAAAGACGGCACTGTAAAATGGTACGATAGAAAAAAAGGCTACGGCTTTATTTCATCATCCGATGGAGATGACATCTTCGTTCACTACACCAGCCTTAGCAGCCAGACAACCACATTAGCCGATGGCGATACTGTAAAATTCGAGATCGTTGACGGCGAAAAAGGACCAAGAGCAAGCAACGTCACTGTACAGGTCTGACCAGCATATCCCTCTATCCCATGCATGGGATAATTCCCGCCTCTTGCTGCGCAATAAAAAGGAAACCGCAAAACAACCTCACGGTCTCCACGAGTATTGTTTGGAACATATTGTCACGAAATATTAGTTTCGCCCGCTGGTCCGCTCAGTAAGTTCCAGCATCGCCTGGCACTGAATATCCTTGCCGTAAAGTTTATCGGTATCGACAGCGTAAGTACTCAACGCAACGCTGTCTATCTCGCCGCGATGGTCTGCCCGCACCAATTCATTGAAGCAAAGCTTACGCATCATAACGTCATTCTTATCCGCCCCGCCGGTATCCTCAACAACACCAAGCAGAAAATCGACTTCAAGAAGTTCCATCCCTCCGGTCATATCACGGCCTCGCTTACGGTTTGAACCGCGTTTATAGTCCCCGTTACGTTTAAAATTCCGAGCAGTCTCAGTAGTACCCGCTTTTGTTGCAGCACTGTCATCATCGGTTGCCTTTGACTTTGTGATCGTATTGGTATCCATTTTAGTATCCTCGGTTTTTCTAACATCATTTACATTTGCAGCATCCCGCCCATCCTCAACCGCAGCAGCCTTAGCAGGGTCCTGTAAAAAACTTAAAGCAGCCTTGGCAGCCGGTGTTTGTATTTCATAAACATTAGGTTTCTGCGGCAGGGTGACTTTCGCCGCCCGAACTCCACCGCCCGAACCCGTCATAGGTCTGTCAAGAACAACGGTCCCGACTCCTGTGCCAACTCCGTTGCTAGGCTCGGTAACTTTTTTACCCTTTTTCCTGCCCACCTTTTTCCAATCTATATCCCACTTACTCATAAGGCAACATTCCAGACTTCACTTCGTACCGTTTAGCCGGTAACCATATTACCACAATTATCCCCCAAGCCTCAACACCCATATATTAAGATCGGCACGATACGGGCACAAGCATAAATTTTAACCGAAGCCCGCATTCGACGCCATCGACAATGCATGAACATCTTTATCATATTACCCTGACGGCACTTATGGCTTTGATCACGCAGTATCGATGAGGATTCTAATTTTGACCGTTAAATAATTTTTTATAACATAAATTTTACAAACCTCTCACATGCCGCCAATGAAGACAATGTACACTGATTGTGTCGACATTGATCTTCAACTTGATTCAGGAAAAGTCCGCTTATGTATCTCTAATATTCCAGTTCGACAAGAAAGCTGTCCGTATCAATCGGATCGGGACCGTGCATATACTGTCGTTCCGACGAATAACCCAACCTGCTGTAAAGATAGTTATGCGAACCCGGATATTTGGTTTTGACCATAAAAGTAAATATCCGCTTTCGCATCATATCAGCGGTCTGCGCATAAGCCGGATCGTTGATAAGATTCTTCATCTCATGCGGATCCTTTGCGAGATCGTATAGTTCATCCTTATTGCTGCACGTATAGCCGTACTTGATCTCGCCGTGCCTGCATGTTATCATATTCGTCGACATGTGCCCCAGCCCGAAAAACTCCACGAAAACGCTGTCGCGCCATTTCGTCTCCCTGCCCTCGACAAGACCGACAAGGCTCCTGCCGTGGATCTTGCCGCTGTCATATTTACCGCCCGCGTAATCGAGCACCGTCGGATAAATATCCAGCGTCGACACCAGCTTATCGACTTTACTGCCGCGTTTGCCCCCCTGTCTGCCCTGCCTTGGATCCATAACGATCATACCTACATGCTGTATTTCCTCAAAATGACTCCATCCCTTATCGGTCATACCCGCATGACTGCCAAGTGTCTCACCATGATCGCTTGAAAAAATAATTATCGTATTATCAGCGATCCCCTTCTTTTCGAGATGTTCAAGCACCCTGCCGATCTGCTCGTCGATCAGAGTCGCGAACGCGTAGTAATGCCGGATCGATTCTGCCCAGTCCTCCCATTGCAGCACATCATGATTCGGATGCCGTTTTACCTGGTCAGGCCCATACGGATTCTCAGGCTTCCAGCGATAGCTTTCCCACTCGGGTATCTCGACATCTTTGTACATATCGTAATATTTCTCAGGCACGAAATAAGGCTCATGCGGCCCCCAGTTATTGTGCCAGATAAAGAAAGGCTCACCGCTCTTATCGAATTGATCGATCAGCGACATCGTATTTCCCGCAAGATAATACGGAACGGATGACTCAACCACATCTTCAAGCACACCGTAATTACGTATCTTCACCCCGTCCTTAGCATGGGGCCTAACCTTATGTTTATACCCATGCTTCTTCAAATAGGCTTTATACTCAGGATACCCGAAGCCGCCGCCGCCGTGACCACCGAAATCAATACCTGTAAAGCCGACTGTTGATGGCAGCGACGTCCTGTTCCCAAGATGCCATTTGCCGGTATACCCGCACCGATAGCCGACAGCCTGCAATTTCCTCGGAAGCAGATCGGGCGAATCAGGCAGTTCATTAACATTGCACCCGAACTCGTAAGTGTTCGCGCCCATCTTGTGAGCGTGGATGTGCTGACCGGTTATCAAAGACGCCCGCGCCGGACTGCAAAGAGGACACGACGTATAAGCGTTCTTAAACAAAACTCCGTCAGCGGCAAGTTTATCAAGCACCGGCGTTTTGCATACCGTCTTACCGTACGCACCGATAGCAGAAAGCCTCTGCTGATCCGTAAGGAAAAGAATAATATTAGGACGCTTACCGTTCGATGCCTTCTCCGCCGCCTCGACAACGCTCGAAGTTGTCACTGCCGCGGCAGAAACACCAACCATCTTCAAAAAATCACGTCTGCTGGTTAAGCTAGAATATTTCATACCGGTTCCTGTTTAATTTTTTACAGTTTTAGTTTTTTAAGTCCTGACAATGGCCTTATCCAGATGTTTCGAAAACGCACAGGACAACTATGCCCCTGTATCATCAGCGGCATTTCAGCATTATGCGTCTTATAACCTGGAACGTTCATGTGTCCTGTAGCTCCATGAACAACCGAATTGAGATGCACCAATACACCGTTGTGGAGCATTGTGATGGTTGCTGGCTTACTGACTTTACCTTCCTTGAATGTCGGTGCTGTAAAAACAATATCATAGCTCTGCCACTGCCCGGCTTTACGACAGACATTAACAAGCGGAGGCGTCTCACCATAAATTGCCGCACACTGGCCATCAGGATAAAATTGTTGTTTATGATCAGGATGGGAATCGAATATCTGTACTTCGTAATGTCCCATCAGAAAAACACCACTGTTGCCCCGATTGAATAACGGCCCCTTATACTCTTGGGGAATGCAAAATTCCACATGAAGCTGACAGTCACCAAAAAACTGTTTTGATACCAGGTTACCGCTTCCAGCCGTTACGTATCCATTCTCCACTTTCCATTGCGATTGTTCCCACTGAGACAAATCTTTGCCGTCAAAAAGCAAGATCGCATCGGATGGCCTTCCTGAGGTTTTTGTTTCGGGAGGCACATAAACATGCACCGGCACAGGCCGAGTAGGATCATGCTTGCGATAGCTGCACCATGGAAGCTTGGCAATGTCACTATACCCGACAACACCGTCACTGGTCTCAAGCAACTTAGCTGCACCAAGTGGAAAGACAACTCCCAATGAAATACAAATGACAGTGAACAATCGTCCCTTCACGGAATGTTTAATGCACTTAACCATAATATGGCCTTTCGTGAAACGGGGGCTTCTGAATAACAAAACGACACTTTATTTGCTCTTTGATCTGTTAACCGTTGTCAAACCTTCAGTCCCGTAGTGTCGAATTCCAGTTTTTTGTTTTCCTTGATAATCTGATCCCAGGTCAACACTTCGTTGCGAACACCAGCTTCTCTGCCCAGAATTGTTGCCAGCGTACTGTCTACGCCCCTTTGCAGGGTATCGTTTTCGTAGTTGCCGCCCCTGAGGGCCTTTTCAAATTTGGAGAGGTTCCGGTCGATTCCGGCTGCGTAAAGGCTCCCAACTTCACCTCCTCTGTAGCCGCCCAGGTTACCATTTACCCAGGCTTTGCCTTGATAGCCGATCTCTGCATATCCCTTCGCCCCCCACGCCATGCACCGACAGGTAAAGTCATACTTGTTACGCAAATGCTCGCCGCGGTGGTTATGGATGATACCGTTTTCATACTGATATGTGATAGAATAAACATCCCGCGTGTTGCCGTGATGGTCGCCATTGACCTGCCTAGACGAACCCATCGCACTGACAGGTCGATTGCCGGCTATCCATAAACCCGCGTCTACAGCGTGAATGCCCGCATTAACCAGCATGCCCCCGCCAAGTTCTATGTCATTTACCCAGATCAGATGCCGCAGCCTGCTCTCGATGTTAGCGGTCTTAGGCGGATCGCTAAAGGCATTGTCACAATAGATGCTGCTGAGCATTCCGATCTTACCTAATAGTCCCTCGTGACAGCGTTTGACCGTTTCGATATTGAATTCATCTGTTGGTAGTTGAAAATCTATTAGAAAGACCTGCCCGTTTTTGGTGGCCTTTTTGCCGGATTCCAGAATAGACAAACATCCCGGCACATCGCACGCAACAGGCTTTGCAAAATAAGTATGACAGCCCGCATCGACGCTGGCAGCGACATGCTCAGGAAAAAAACAGGGGGGCGTCTCTAAGAACATCACATCGACCTTGCTGTCGATAACTTTCTTATAGCCGCTCAGCCCCGAGAAGCATCGATCCTTTGCGACATTATATTTTTCGCCTGCTGGCCCAACCACATGATCGAAATAATCGGCCACCGAAACGATTTTGTAGCCCTTATGGTTATTGGCCATCATCCCGGCGATCAAACTGCCGCGTCCGCCAAAACCCACAAAACCAACCTCAATCCTGCTGTTAGCCTCAAAACCCTTCGCGGTCGAGGGCTTCATGATCGAAACACCCGCCGCTGCCGCCGCGGAACCTGCCAAAAACTGCCTGCGATTCATGTGGCCTTTTCTTCCGCCTGTTTCGTCATTAACTATCACCGAAAGATCTCCCGTTAAACGTTAATTTCACATCAAAAAGACAGTACTAAATGCCAAATGTACATATATGATAAAGCCTCATTATCCTCCCATACGCGTTTGAATAATTCTTCGTCTCCGTTGATCGCGGGCAGTTCTTTGCGAACTTCATCCCAGGATAAGCAGATGCCCGGCACTGATTTATTTTGTTTATTCTCAGTCATTATATCGTCCTTAATATACACCGTACTCACGAGTAAATTCGGTCATCACCTTGACATTTTCGATAGAAGCATCGTTCTGCATTATGGCCGAGGCATCCATTATATAACCGCCGTCAACAGCGACTTCATCGATCACTTTCTTACAGAACTGACGAACTTTATCAGGTGACTCATACGCCAGAAGGTAATTCGGTATCCCCCCGCTGATACAGAATTTGTGACCGATCTTTTTGTGCACCTCGAAAACATCGTCCTGGTCGACATGAAA